>JAYTNW010000091.1:0-4822 GCA_043748115.1 Bacteroidota bacterium
TGTTATGGTAATTTGTACTGTAGAAGATGAAGTGGTACAAACTCCATTAGTCACCGTCCACCTGAAAACATATGTTCCAGTTCTAAGTCCGAAAACAAGCGATGTTGGAGAATGAATGTCGTCTAACGAAGCAGAGTTTGGCCCACTTACCTGACTCCATGTTCCCATTCCTGCTGATGCTGGCGTGGCGGCTAAGTTGACTTGTGTAAAGAGGCAATAGCTTTGATTGGTTCCTGCATTAGCAGCAGCTGGCTGTTTGTAAACAGTTAAAGCCATCGTATCAGAACTTGAACAAACCGTGTTGCTAATTGTCCAAACAAAGTTGTAAGTGCCATATATAAGGCCGCTAACACCTGTTGCCGGGTTAGCAACTGCTGCAAATGTTGCTATGTTAGGACCACTTACTTGTGTCCATCTTCCGCTTCCACTCAAAGCGGTATTCGCAGCTAAGGTTGAGGTAAAAGTCTCACATATAGCTTGGTCAGGTCCGGCATTGGAAACAGTGGGCGCATTAAAAGGCACATCAACAGTTACGTCATCCGTTGTGGTAGGGCATGAGCCGTTTCTTATAGTCCATCTGAACACATAAGTACCCGGCACAATGTTGCTTACCGAAGTGTTGTTGATGGCAGGATTTAAAATGGTTGAAGTGTTGGGTCCGCTTATTTGCGTCCAGCTACCTACTCCTACTAAAGGTGAAATAGCATTGAGGTCTATTTGTGGTGGACAAACCGATTGGTCAGAGCCTGCCTGCGCAGGTGATGGCGGTTCATTAAACACAATTTTAACAATGTCAATTCCACCATTGCAATTTCCATTGCTATGAAGAAGAAATATAAAATACTCTCCATAAGCACTTGCAGTAATGGAAGTATTGTATAATAACTGATCAGCAAAAGTAATTGTTCCGGGTCCGGAAATCTGTTGCCAATAGTTGGACTCTCCCGACAGCCCAGGAACTCCTGCCAGTGTAGTGGTAAGCGTGTTGCATAACGACTGATCGGGTCCTGCATCAGCAGGTGAAGCATCATCAAAAATATAAGCATCATAATCAATAAAAGTAGATGGGCAACCACTGGTGGCAGCTACGGTGTACCTGAATACATAATCGCCAACCACAATATTAGTAGCGTTTGCTTCATACGAAGAAATAGGTGTTATAGAAGTTATAGAGGGTCCGCTTATTTGTGTCCAGGTGCCGGTTGAATTTGGAGCCCCTGGTAAGGTAAGTGGCTGTGGCCCGCAAATCCAAGTGGCCGGCCAGCCATTTGTTGATGCGTTAGGTACCACTGTTATTGTAACGTCATCAGAACTTTCACATAGTCCATTTACTGATTTCCATCTCATTACATAGGTTCCCATTGATAAATCACTTAACTGTGCATTTGGATCAGTGGTGCTGGAAATATTTATTCCTCCTGCTCCTGACACTAACGTCCAGTATCCGAAACCCGTTGTTATTACATTTCCGTTTAGATTGGCCGAGGTCGCACCACATATTGTCTGATTTGGTCCTGCATTGGCAGTAGTGGGAGAAGTATAAACGGAAATAGTTACAGTGTCACCTCCATTGGAGCACTGGTTATTAAAGGCGATCCATTCAAACGAATACATTCCTTCGATTAAATTGGAAATGGTTGCATTGGCATTGTTTATATTACTTATGGTTGCCTGATTTGGACCAGCTAACTGAGTCCACATACCTGTTGATGGGGCAATAAGGGGAGTTGCAGTTAGGGCAGTTGAATTACCGCAAACCACTTGATCGCCTCCTGCATTGGATATAGGTGTAGTACCTATTGTAACCCGAACTGTATCATATGTATTCCATGCACATGCGGCCTGCCTTATTCGATAAGTAAAAACATAGGTGCCGTTTACCAACCCCGAAGCGTTAGTATTTGGAATATTAACGTTAGCAATGGTTGATGAATTAGGGCCGCTTAATTGTTGCCACAGTGAAGTCATGGTACTACCATTTGCTACAGCATTTCCGTAAAGTTGAATGGACGTGGTGCCTGACGGAAAGCAATTATTATCAAATGAAGCATCTGCCTGGTTCGGGCCTTCTGTAGCAGTTGTGGTTATAACTACAGTATCAGTTGAAATTCCGCAGGTATTGGTTATAGTCCATGTAAAGGTATAAACAGTAGAGGCCGATAAACCAGAAACCAAAGTATTAGGCGATGTAGGGTTAGCAATGTTAACGCCAGAGGAAGGGCTTATTGTCCACAAACCTGTTTCATTCAAAGCCGTATTGTTTCCCGATAGCGAAAACGATCCGTTATAACACATTGTTCGGTCGGCTCCGGCATTTGCAGTGGTAGGTAATGCATTTGTCACAAACACCTGCACACTTGAAGAATTTACAGAACAAGCTGGCCCACCTGAAATATTCCAGCGAAAAATATATTTTCCAGGTATTAATCCTGAAACAGAAACAATATTTGAGTCAGGATTAGCCAATATAGCTGTGTTAGGTCCGCTTACCTGCGACCACCTACCGCTTCCTGACGTAGGGCGATTGCCAACTAAACTAGTGTTTGTTACACTACAAGCAAGACGTTGACTTGACCCTGCGTTTGAAAAACTGGGCGGTTCTGATACGGTGATACGTATATCTTTTACCGCACTTGTACAGCCTCCACTATTATCATAAGATGCAAGACGTAATATATATACTCCTGGAGTATCAAGGCCTGTAAGCTCAAATGGATAGTAACCATAACCCCATGAGTAATTGTAAGGTGCAGATGAAGCGGTGTCAGCAGTAGGACCGCTTATGATTTTATATGTAATAGTGTAAGATGTGCTTGAATAATTGACATATAAAGATGTAGCACCACAAGCTAGCAGAGTATCAGAATAGGCAGTAATTTCTGATGCAGGAATATAGCTAATCCAAACAGTGGTATAACTACTGCACCCGGTAACACTATTAGTTAAAGTATAACGAAATTCATAATTGCTCACTCCATCAAGGCCGTTAATCAGTGTACTTGCTGCATTGGGGGTTACTATTATACATGGAGGACCGGTAACCTGCGACCATAGAACCGTTTCATTTGTGTTTTGAGGTTCAGTCGCATACACTGATGTGCTGGTTCTGGCATCACAAAAAGTGAATGATGGCCCCCAAACCTGAGTTATCTCTCCAACTGATGGCAGCACCGTTATCTGCAATTCATCAGAACCATTAACGCATAAGCCGGATACGGTCCATCTGAAAGTATACACACCCGCTATAAGATTAGTAATAGTGGTATAATGTGATAAAGGATCGGTTATGACAGGAATGTTTGGGCCTGTTACCAGTGACCAAATACCATATTGCAATGTAGTACCATCTTCAAAACCCCCAAGGCTGGCATCCACAGAGGTGTTTTGGAAACTGTTATAACAGCCAGAAAGCGTTTGATCCGGACCCGCAGTTACAGGTATAACTCCTCCGCCATTTGTGATAACAACGTCATCATAACTTTGGCATCCGGTTCCGCTATTATATATAGTCCATCTTAAAGTAGTTGAACCTGCACTCCAGTCTTGTGCCTCTACCGATGTGTTATTGGATGCGTTATCATAAATGTACAAAGCATAGTTATTTGATTCAAAGGACCAATACCCCCATTCAGATGCAGAAGGTGTGGAGCCATTTAACTGAAACAGTCCCGGGCATACAATTGTATCCGAACCGGCAAAGGCTGTGGAGATACCGTTAATAGTAATGTTTACCTCATCAAATATCAGAGTTCCGTCTTCGCAAGTCGCAGAAAAACGAAATCTGAAATTACCGGCAACTAGGTTGGTTACCACAGTTTCCAAACTGTCAGGACTAACGATTGTAACCGAGGGCCCGCTTATCTGCGTCCAACGGCCGCCACGTCCCCATTTAAAAAGCCCGGTGGCATTTCCTTCCAGCAGTAGTTGCTGGTTAATGCAAATGGTTTGATCCACATTGGCATTGACCGAGCAGTTTTGTGCCATTAATCCCTCTTCGAAATAGAACGAAAAGAAGAAAACGATCCAAATTACAAGACAATTTTTCATAAAAATATAGTTTGAAAAACTTTAGTAAACTTTTTTAAAACCCGATATTGAACAAATTCTTTACTATCTTATAAAAGCAAGAATTTTTACACTTAATAATTTAGAATTTAAACTTCAATTTACTGCAAAATGTTACAATACTTCATCTAAATGATTTTTTTTGCTTTTAAAGATGGAGTATCAAATTTCATTACACGATTAATTTTTTACGATAATGGCAAGAGGGATTAACTGACTCGCTACAACTATTCCTGTTTTTTTAATTTCGTCAGTATTCAATTCAAATTTGAATTTATCGTTGATCTTAACAATGTTAGCTCCTGCACCTTTTTGTGCAAGTCCTTCTTCCTCAGTTACAATTAGTATTTCATTTCCATTGGCTATCGTTACCAGCTTTTTTAAGGGCAGCGAATTTCCTTTGGTTATATATACAACATCGCATTCATCTGCTTCACTCACGTCTTTGACAAGCCGCAATTCAAAATCGCGATTTTTTACTTTCTTGGCTGAACATACTTGCTTCAGCTCCTCATAAACAGGAGTGCTTCCTATAAAGCCAATCACAAAATAATTTTTATTTTTCTCTTTACTCCACTCCATATATTTTGTAAAGTTGTAGAGGTACAAGGCTTTTACTGTATGTTCATTTACTTCTTTTTTTACCTGCATAGATAAAAGGCATGGCAAGCCCATCACACACAAAAGTGTTATAGCCATGTAACGAAGTTTCCGCTGGCTAAAGACAAATAGTAAACCTGTCTTTTTCATTTACTCT
>JAYTNW010000092.1:0-1654 GCA_043748115.1 Bacteroidota bacterium
TGCATTATATTTGAAAAATTGAATATACATTTTCTATGAAAAAGATATTGACTGTGTTATTTGCTGTGATATGTTTTCAGGCAAGTGCTCAAAACAACCGCTGCGGCACAAGCACCTACCTTGAAAAATTAAAAGCCAAGGATGTTTCTCTTTCAGCAATCATGGCGCAACGGAATGCAACAGTGCAGCAACGTTTATTATCTGGCCATAGAATAACGCAGGTAATAACTATTCCTGTAGTATTTCACGTTGTGTATAAAACGGCAGCCCAAAATATAACTGACGCTCGCCTACAAGAGCAATTGGATGTTTTAAATAACGACTATGCTCGCAACAACCAGGATGCATTAAGTACACCCCCTTATTTTATGAACCTGGCATCAGGGACACTTATCCAATTTTGCCTGGCTAAAAGAGACCCTAACGGAAAGCCTACCACAGGAATTGAACGTAAAAAAACCACGGTTGACACCTTTGATTTTGATGAGGTAAAATCCGTATCAACAGGCGGATTAAATGCATGGCCTTCTACCTCCTACTTGAATATATGGTCCTGTAACCTTGGCGATAATTTACTTGGCTTCGGAACCTTGCCTAATACTGCAACCCCAGGTTTTGATGGTGTTGTGATAGCCTACTCCACCGTGGGAGGACCTGACGCAGTAGGTACACATCCGGTCTATAACCTCGGCAGGACATTAACGCATGAAGTTGGACACTGGCTAAATTTGTCGCACATATGGGGTGATGATGGAGGAGCCTGCACTGGTGATGATGATGTTAACGATACCCCAGTACAAGCTAGTGAACATTTTGGCTTTCCTGTTTACCCTTCCGTTAGTTGCAACAATGGCCCCGATGGAGACATGTTTATGAATTTCCTGGATTATTCAGACGATCTGGCAATGAATTCTTTTTCCGCAGGGCAAAAAGCAAGAATGGAAGATGCTCTTATGTTTAACCGCAGCACTATTGCCGGTTCATTAGGATGTACCGCACCTGCTCAGGTTCCTGCGGATGCTGCAATTACTGATGTATTGTATGCAAACAAATTGATATGTACTAATTACGTTTTACCTTCTGTGGTTATTAAAAACGTGGGAACCGGAAATATAAATTCAGCAACGTTTAGTTATGCATTAAATGATGACACTCCTCTGCAAAAAACCTGGACGGGTAGCCTAGCCCCAAATGCGAGTGTTACGGTAAACCTGGATAGTATGCTCATCACGGGTGCAGCAAACATTTTAATGGTAATCGTAGCAGTTACCAATGACGGAAATTTGTCAAACAACCAGCATGTAAGCAGTTTTACACAAGTAATTGCAGGCTTGCCTCTACCCTATTTCCAGGACTTTGAAAACAAACGATTTCCTAACGATTCATGCTTTGTTGTTAATGAGAACAACGATAACGGAACATGGATGCGTACACGAATGGCATCTAAAACAAGCAATTCGAGTTTGTGGATATTTTCGCCTTCCACAACACTTGCAGGCACTTTCGATGATTTTATACTGGAGCCTCTTGACCTTACCTCAACAGCAGATCCTTTACTTGCGTTTGATATCGCATATGCCAATGACGTTACATCGCCTGACCACACCTTAGAAATATTTGCCTCAGTTGATTGTGGTAATACTTTTACTGAAAT
>JAYTNW010000093.1:0-3222 GCA_043748115.1 Bacteroidota bacterium
TTACATTATCTTTATCATAGAGAAAAAAGTCAACTAGTAAATCACTCATGCCGGTATTGCTTACATTTTCAACAGGCATTTTCCAACGAATAGTATCGCCTTGACTAAGATCAGCAGAATAGAAAGTAGAGCCATAAGGATTAACAACAGCCTCAGGCACTTCCTGATAATAAATTTGCCAGCGTTTCATCTGAGCGGGAGTACGGTAAAAGTTATCCTCCATGTAAGCACGCATGTAAAGCAGTGGGTAAATGTTGGCATTAATATTTAAAATGTAATCCTGTGATGAAGGTTGAATTCCTGCTAACAATACTGTTTCATGCCCCAATGTATCTATCCCAATAACGCTAAGCGAAAGACTGTCAGTAGATGGTGACTCCGTGCTGGTATGATCCCAATGCAATGAGTTCCATTGAATGGCAGGGCCAATAATTTCAGAATTCATATAACCTTTGTACCAGTTACCGCCAAGGAATGTATTGAGAAAAACCTGTTGTGTAGTATCATCCGGTGCAACAGATTGAATAGCAGAAGAAGCATTTCCCTTTTGATAAAAGAAAATAAATGGCCTTGTTGCAGGAATATTATCTGCTGCCGGAAATCCAGCAACTGTTAAAGCATTTCTAAGCGCGTTTGGCCATGTAGAAACGTGATGATTGGTTATACTATAAATTGCCACATAATTGTTATCAGGAATAGCGTTAAGCATGCTAGCCATACTATTCATTGTGTTGGGGTGTGAATTTCCGTTAACGATGTAATTGTCATTTGACGAGAAAAAATAAAAGCCCTGTTCAGGAGTGTTAGCCGCCTGGCAATCGTTCTGGTAAGGAGGATTGTTTATTTGATTGAAATTAAAATCCGAGCTGGACCAGTTTTTAAGAGATACAGAATCAAAGACTACTACGTGAAACCCATCATAACTGCAGCCACCGGTGGCAATCAGCTCATTGTTTAAAAGGACGTTATCGGAAAACTGCCCAGAGCCCGGAAATTTCCAGTTGTTAATGCGTAGTTCAGCCTTGGTGCTGTCATACTCCCAAAGCCTTTGCGGTTTATTGTAAATAACATTTGAGTAACTATCGCTTTTAAACTGGAAAAAATGCGCTTGGCTCCATCCTGTGTAAGCCGGCATGTGAATAAATGAACTTTCTTTCCAGCGATACTCATTGGGGTAAATAGATGGATCTAAACTTACACGCCAATAATACACCACTCCGCTATCGCAAGTAAAAGGGAGTGGCCATTTTACTACTCCGTTGGCCTGCTGTATGGTGGTGGTGCGCAGAAAAGGGGTGTTAAAGCCATCAGTTGTGTCAAGTTCAAAGCGGTATGTTTTTGAGGTACCGTAAATATTATCAATACTTGCCTTTAAGATAACGTTTGCCTCGGGGACAATGGCATATTTAAATGGATACACCGGTGAAATGTCTGTTGAAATGATTTGGAGTGGCACATCAAAAACCCTGTTGTTGCCGATATTACATTCGGTGATGGTGTTCACGTAGTTAATAAAAACACTAAAGTAATTAAATCCGGCAGCGGTATTCGACTGAACTGGAAATGTAAAAACAATGGTATCCTTATAAGCTACATAACGAACAATAGTGTCAAGGGTAGAAACGGTGCCATCGGGTAATTTTCTCTCTAATTTTATATACACCGAATCACTGATGGCCTTACCTGAATTGGTGACGATCACATTTACATTAAACGTATTTAAATCAGTAGAAACTTCTTGTGGAGTAAAGAAAACGGATGGCTGATCAACCATTAGATCTGGTAGCGGATCAGACGCAATAACCAAAGCCGGATCGCCATGAAGCAACATTCCCATGGCAGTGGATTTAAGTTGATAGTTGGTGCTGCCGGAATTGTAATATTCCTGCAACAAGGAGTCGGTAGCATGAAGCGAGGCTACGCCCACTCCCTCTCCATAATTAAAAATTGAAATGCTGCGGTAAAGGTCATTGGAATAATCACCCAACTCAGAAATATTTCCTTGATTGGGTTTGGCTAAAAAACCGACAGAACCTTTATTGGGGGTTAACACGAAACGCTCATTGAGGTTTTTAATGCCTCCGAAAATATCTCCAACCAGGCATGACTGCGCAAATACCATCGGATATTTACCGTTGTTGTTCCAATTCTCCGGAATGTCTGTGGTAATGTCAAAAGAAGATCCAGCAGCATGGCCGAAAAAAGTCATAATGTTAACACCATTGTCAATGCGTGCCTGCAACTCCAATGCAAGTAAATACTGAATCGGGTCGGATGATGTTTTATAATAACTGGTTACAATATTTCCCATGAGAGTATCTTCAATGACCTGCTCATTAATATCCATGTAGTTTTTAATCAGTCCTTGTTCAAATACGGCATCACCACCAATGAAGTGGAGCGTATGTTTCATCCAGTCTTCGGGGCAGGTTTGCCTGGCGGCCAAATGTTGCTGCATTTTATCAGCGTAGTTAGATAGATCGGTGCTGTTCCATGCTGCAATTCTTCCCGTGGCTAATGCAGGCGTGTAGGTGGTATCGAACAACCTACTGGTAAACATTAGATCAGAAGGAGGTCGGCCGTAGGTAGGCACCAAATCAATAGCATCCAAAGAAGAGGATGTCCTCACATCTTCCGGATAAACTGCTTTGCCTAAAAGGAGCAAATACTTCAATGCGGGAAAATTTTGGATAGAAAATTTACAGAAATTTTTTATGGCTAACGGATGTTTGTAAACACCATAGGCAAACTGGTCATACAACTCACCCACATCAGCCAGCAAAGGAACATTCCCTTGTGCTGTTCTTATGTTCTTGTAATTCACAGCTTCATTCCACAAGCTCTTATGCGTTACCATTAAATAATCATAAGCAGGCGACAAATAGCTGTAATTCGTAAACCTTGCATAGCGGTTAGGATCAATGTCAGTATTCAGCGGCTCGATTTGAAAATCAGCCAAAGATGCATAAGACAAGGTTGACGATGTAAGCAGCACTTTTCTTTCTTGTCCGTTTGCAGGAATGAGTGCCTGAACTAAATTTCCGGTGCGCAAAGTATTTACCTTAGAAATGGTATCACCTTGAAGGATGTACATAAAACGGGTTCCGTTATCAGCGTTTAAAAAATCATTGATATCCAAACGCAACTTTGGTGATGAGCCAAAGGCATAAAATTCCTGAAACGGATCTGATTCTCCAGTAAAAGAATTGGAGTGTGGATACT
>JAYTNW010000094.1:0-2160 GCA_043748115.1 Bacteroidota bacterium
GGATTTTGAAAAGTGGTAACGTAAAGCTTCTAAATGCGCGAGCTTCATTGCCAATGCTTTTTTTATCGGCTCAAGCTTGCTTCACAAAGAGAAAAAAGAGACAAGCATTCAGCATGCATTTCACTTTTTTAATGAGGATGATTGTAGCCGTGCAATTTGTTTAAAGGAAACTTGTAAAATTAGCCGAAGCGTATAGTATCCTAAAAATTAATGTACATTTGTTATGAATAAAAATTAAAAACAACAACAATGAAAATCACACACACATTTGCAGGCATGTTAATGCTAGTAGCAATGGGCACAGCATCCTATGCACAGGAGGGAGCAAAAGCACAACAACCATCAGAAGAAGAAAAGGCATGGATGGCCTATGCCACTCCGGGAATACCACATGAAATGATGGCTAAAAGTGTTGGGTCATGGACAGAAGAGATTACCATGTGGATGGGGCCGGGAGCTCCTGCTACAAAAAGCACTTCCAGTTGTACAAATCGCATGATCATGGGTGGACGTTACCTTGAGGGCAACAGCCGCGGCAACTTTGAAGGCATGCCCTTTGAAGGTACCAGTTTGACCGCTTATGACAATGCAAAAAAAATGTACATAGGAACCTGGATTGACAATATGGGTACCGGCATCATGATAACTGAAGGCAACTTTAACCAAGACACTCAAACCTTAGAAATGAAAGGTAAATGTGTTGATCCATTAACCAGTAAAGACATGGCCATGAGAAACACCTTAAAGTTTATTGATAACAATACTCAGTACATGGAAATGTTTATGACCACGGCAGAGGGCAAGGAATACAAATCCATGGAAATTAAAATGACACGTAAAGCAGAAATGCCAGCAAAAACGAAGTAACATCAAAGCAGATAAAAGCAAACGCCCGTGGCAGTAATTGTACTGCTACGGGCGTTTTTCATTTGGATATTTTATTTTCTAGGGCCATTCACGGATTTGCGATTGGTCTTTCTTGTTTTTTTAACGGCTTTTCTTTCATGCTGCATGTTGGTTGCATCCCGTTTTACTGCCGGTTTTTGTCTTACATCGGCAGGGCGGCTTTCACGGTTTATGCGTTCACGTCTATCTACAGGCACCTTGTACCTATCACGCACGGTGCTGGAGGTGGTGCGGTGGCCGTAATATACTTTGTGAGCACGAGGGGCATTGTACACATACACACGATGGTAATAAGGGTGGTGGTACCTGATCACACGCGGGTGGTACACGGCCCAAGGTGAAGGGCGCCACGGTTTCCACCAGATAGGGTAATATCTCCACTTGTAAGGAGATGCCCACACCACATATGCCGGGCGGTACATCCATCGCGGGCCTCCCCAGCCCCACACGTTAACATGTACATGCGTAACCACCCTCGAAGGTGCAGCACGACCAGGCGCTACATCGTTTTCTGGTTTAGGCTCTACTATATAATTTTTACCGTAAAGCGCCTCATCACCCACAATTTGAAGCGAAACATTATCGTTGCTTTTTTTCTCCATTTCAATGGCAGCAACATCCTGCGATTCGTTTTCGCTGATAACGGCTTGCAAAATGAGTACCTTATCATCGCCCACACTGTGGTCAATTACCTTTATGTAATCCACCTCACCATCATTGTTAAGGTCGAGGTTGTTAATGCTGTTGTCAGCACTGTTAATGGCCTTTTCAAAATCTTCGGCATTTTCCGATTGTTTAAAAAGATCCATTGCTCCATAAAGGTTAAAATTGTCGCCCGGTAAACCCAGGGAGTCAGGCTGTGTATCGCCCATTGCGGTTTGCAAGTTAAATAAACCAATACTTGCTGCTACATAAAAAAATTTCTTTTTCATTCTTTTCAGATTTTATGATGATATGACCTTAACCAGCTATAAAAGTTTAATGCCACAACTGAAAATGAAATGAAGAAGAACAAGCAGAGGCCATCCGTTGCAACCAAAGCCGCCCAAAGCCGCTGATGTTTTAATCCCATGAAAAACTGCTGCCTGCCCCTAAAAACAATCTGACTAAAAACCGTACCTTTGTAACTCACTCACTTTTAATACAACACACAGTGCAATTTTCTGAATTTAATTTACACCCTGATTTAATGGAGGGGCTTATTTCCATGGGTTTTGAAAAAGCTACGCCCATTCAAGAACAGGCTATACCAAT
>JAYTNW010000095.1:0-3793 GCA_043748115.1 Bacteroidota bacterium
TAGCCCTTTTTAGTGGGCGTGCACCAAAGTTGGAGTCATATCCTTTTTCTGACAAGAAATCTTTCGCTTCAGCATTTAGCTTTAGTTTAAAGCCTAAACCTGCAATGCGAGAATAAAGTTTCTCTAATTCAATGTCAATGATTTTGTGGATGTTTTCTTTTGTTAGATGTCCAAACACCACTACATCGTCAATACGGTTGAGGAACTCAGGAGCAAATGCTTTTTTAAGTGCATTTTCAATAACACCCTTGGCATGTTCATCCATCTGAGCTGTTTTAGCTCCGGTAGAGAAGCCTACACCTGTACCAAAATCCTTTAACTGGCGCGAGCCTATGTTGGAAGTCATGATGATGATGGTGTTTTTGAAATCAATTTTACGTCCTAACGAATCTGTCAACTGTCCGTCATCAAGCGTTTGCAACAAAAGATTAAACACATCAGGATGCGCTTTTTCAATTTCATCCAACAACACCACAGAATAAGGTTTCCTGCGGACTTTCTCTGTCAACTGCCCTCCTTCTTCATAGCCTACATATCCCGGAGGTGCACCAATTAAACGCGACACGGCAAATTTTTCCATATACTCACTCATGTCAATGCGTATAAGTGCATCTTCTGAGTCGAACAAATATTTTGCAAGCACCTTGGCTAACTCTGTTTTTCCCACACCGGTTGGCCCAAGAAATATGAATGACCCAATGGGCTTATTCGGATCTTTAAGACCTGCGCGGTTACGCTGTATTGCACGAACCACTTTTTTTATGGCTTCGTCCTGTCCAATAACTTTTCCGCTTAACTCCTCAGGCATTTTCAACAACCTTGTAGTTTCTGCCTGTGCAACCCTTTGCAACGGAATTCCGCTCATCATAGAAACCACTTCAGCCACATCCTCATCACTTACCGTAAAGCGTTGGTTTTTTGTTTCCTCTTCCCACTGCTTCTTGGCCACTTCAAGCTGGTCTATCAGTTGTTTTTCAGAATCACGTAAGCGTGCTGCTTCCTCATATTTTTGGCTACGCACCACACGATTTTTTTCTGATTTTATTTCTGTGATCTTATTCTCAAGGTCAACAATATTTTCTGGAACATGAATGTTGCTCAGGTGAACACGAGAGCCCGCTTCATCAAGGGCATCAATGGCCTTGTCCGGCAAAAATCTGTCGGTGATATACCGGTTGGTTAACGATACACAAGCTTTTAAAGCCTCAGGCGTGTAATTCACGTGGTGATGTTCTTCATAACGCTCTTTAATGTTATTCAAAATCTCTACTGTTTCATCAACAGTAGTAGGATCAATAATCACTTTTTGAAAGCGCCTATCCAATGCACCATCTTTTTCAATGTACTGACGGTATTCATCCAAAGTGGTTGCACCAATACATTGAATTTCACCTCTGGCCAATGCCGGTTTAAACATATTGGAGGCATCTAATGAACCACTGGCTCCACCGGCACCAATGATGGTATGTATTTCGTCAATAAACAAAATTACATCCGGTGATTTCTCCAACTCATTCATCACTGCTTTCATGCGCTCTTCAAACTGTCCGCGGTATTTGGTGCCCGCTACTAACGAGGCTAAATCCAGGGTCACAATTCTTTTGTTAAACAACACGCGCGACACTTTACGTTGAATAATGCGTAATGCCAAACCTTCAGCAATGGCTGATTTACCCACACCAGGTTCACCGATAAGGATAGGGTTGTTTTTCTTTCTCCGAGATAATATCTGTGATACGCGCTCTATTTCCTTAGCACGTCCAACGATTGGGTCTAATTTCCCTTCTTCTGCTGCTTTAGTCAGGTCGCGCCCGAAATTATCAAGCACTGGCGTTTTCGATTTGGAATCAGCACCTTTTTTGGTACTTCCAGTTCCTCCGCCTAATCCAGGACCCTCATCGTCATCCTTTGAATATGGATCGTCAGATGGTGATTGTGGCGCTTCTGACTTAAAGTTGGCACGAAATGTTTCCAGTTCTTCTCTCATAATGTCATAAGTTATTCCAAATTGATTTAAAATTTGTGTGGCAATATTGTCTTCGTCCTTTAATATTGATAATAGCAAATGCTCTGTACCAATGATATCACTCTTGAAAATTTTAGCTTCAAGATAGGTAATCTTCAGTGCTTTTTCCGCTTGTTTGGTAAGAGGGATATTGTTGAGGTTGCTTACATTTCCCATACTGCCTTTAACAGCATTTTCAACAGCTTTTCTCAGTTCCACCAAATTTACATTCAGCGATTTCAAAAATTTTATCGCCATGCCCTCTCCTTCACGGATCAGTCCTAACAACAAATGCTCTGTGCCGATATAATCATGCCCTAGGCGAAGTGCTTCTTCACGGCTGTAGGTGATTACATCTTTCACTCTGGGGCTAAATTTTGCTTCCATATAACAATGTTTGATTTGTTTAACGGTAAAAATCTAAAATAGTTTACCTGTTCTTTTTAAGGTGCTCTTATTTTGTTAACAACAAACTTAACAATTTTTACAGTAAAAAATTGTTAGTAAATCATTCACTTTTTACAGGGATTTAATCATAAAATATGCCAACAAAAGTTTACCTTCGCAAACAGTAAAAAACATGACAAAACAGACAATTTAATGTCATTGGATTTTTACACACTAACACACACCTAAGCAAGCTCAGCAAATCCTATTTAACATCGCAATTTGTAAATTATCAATATGGTAGACGGAGAAAAAATAATTCGAATTAACATTGAAGAAGAAATGAAAACGGCCTACATTGATTATTCAATGTCGGTAATTGTGTCACGTGCTTTACCTGATGTACGTGATGGATTGAAGCCTGTACATCGCAGGGTTTTATACGGAATGTTGGACTTGGGCGTACTTTCCAACCGAGCCCATAAAAAATCAGCAAGGATTGTGGGAGAGGTTTTAGGAAAATACCACCCCCATGGTGATGCCTCCGTTTATGACACGATGGTTCGTATGGCGCAGCCCTGGAGCTTGCGTTATATGCTTGTGGATGGCCAAGGAAACTTTGGTAGTGTGGATGGCGACAGCCCTGCTGCCATGCGTTACACGGAAGCGCGCCTCCGTAAAATTGCAGAAGAACTTTTAGCTGACATTGATAAAGACACAGTAGATTTTCGACTGAATTTTGATGATACTTTACAGGAGCCTACTGTG
Source organism: Bacteroidota bacterium (assembly GCA_043748115.1). Taxonomy (GTDB): domain Bacteria; phylum Bacteroidota; class Bacteroidia; order AKYH767-A; family OLB10; genus OLB10. The sequence continues at coordinate 3,161 of JAYTNW010000095.1, forward strand.
CTTCCTGCCAAGGTGCCTAACCTTTTGATAAATGGCGCCTCTGGAATTGCAGTGGGAATGGCCACCAACATGCCACCACACAACCTGCGTGAGGTTTGCGAAGCCATTATCGCATACATTGATAACAAAGAAATAACGATAGATGAACTGCTCAAATTCGTTAAAGCACCCGATTTTCCTACCGGTGGAATTATTTATGGCTACTCAGGGGTAAAAGAGGCTTTGCTTACGGGTCGCGGCCGTGTGGTTATGCGTGCACGCGCAATTATTGAAACCACTGACAATGGGCGTGAACGTATAATTGTTTCAGAAATTCCTTACTTAGTTAACAAGGCTGAAATGATTAAAAAAACAGCCGACCTAGTAAATGATAAGAAAATTGAAGGCATTTCAGATATAAGAGATGAAAGCGGCCGTGACGGAATGCGCGTTGTTTACGAGATAAAACGCGATGCCATGGCCAGTGTAGTGTTAAACAATCTTTATAAGCACACCGCCCTTCAATCATCGTTTAGTGTAAACAATATTGCCTTGGTTCATGGTCGCCCCATGATGCTAAACCTTAAAGATTTGATTCACCATTTCGTAGATCACAGGCATGAGGTTTTGATCCGTAAAACAAAATTTGAACTG
>JAYTNW010000096.1:0-3665 GCA_043748115.1 Bacteroidota bacterium
TTTGGTAGTCGCAACAATCGGGTGACATTTGTCCTGTCACATAGTTTCCATTTTCTGATATTTGGAAAACACTGGCAGCAGCATCAACACCGGCATTTGGGAAAAAGCCAATAGGAAACCATGTTCCATTTTTTTTGTAAGCTGGTTGATAAAGCGTTTGTCCGCCAATGAGGATGGGCATCATACCTATAAGATCTCCATTGTTATTAATGCCATTCAACTGAACCACATCCGTATCTTTTGGAGTTATTACGTTGGCGGCATAATCAAAAAATGCACCACCAAGCACAGCATGACCGGAGTCATTAACGTCAACCAATGCAGTGCCAAAACCATTCAGGTATCTATAGCTCACTTGTGCCTGTGCTAAATTAAAAAAGCAGAAGAAAGAAAAACTAAGAACTAATGCACTTCGTTTTAATGTAGAATTGTTTGTCATCATTTTATTTTTTAATTAATACAAATGTAATTTTAATTTACAATATTTTAAATAATATCCCGAAACATTGAAATGGTACGATAGGGATAGTTTATCGCAAGGATTTGTAGCAGAATGATGCGTGGTATAATTGCTTAATTTTACTTTTCATAATTTGTGATAGAAAAGAAAGTTTTTAAGTCATACTTCAATCAACAAAATAAATGAACAAGGGAATCGAGGAATATAATCAACAACATAAAGGTGGCGAAAAAGAAATTTGCATTGAGCTTGCTACCATCATTGATACAGCACTAAAAAAAGCAGAGAGTAAAATATGGCATGCACACCCTGTTTGGTTTTTAGACGGAAACCCTATAGTGGGTTACAGCAAACAAAAACCAGGAATAAGGCTAATGTTTTGGAGTGGTGCTGATTTTGAAGAAGAAGAATTAAATGTGGTTGGAAAAAAGTTTAAAGATGCCTCTAAGTTTTATAATGATGTGGCCGAAATAAAATTGAAAGACCTGAAACGCTGGCTTAAAAAGTCGAAAGAGACACAGTGGGATTATAAAAACATTGTGAAAAGAAAGGGCAAGCTGGAAAAAGTAATTGGGATAAAATAATGCGGCCTTCTATTGTTTGGAAGAAGTTAAATGTTGGTTTGAAGCATACCAAATTATTATGACAGCGTTTTAAATAAACTATTTTGGCTTGGATACTTCTACATCTAAAAAAAAGAAAAATGAATGCATTAATATTGGTGTGGTTAATGCTTATCGTTGGTGTTTTTGGGTCGCCATTTACCGGAAGTTAAATAACAATGGTGTTGAATAGTAGCATCAAAACAACTTCAACTGCCCATCGTCTTTGTTTTCTTCAAACCCCGATACTCCAACACCAAGCAACCTTATTTTTTTATTGCCGTTTTCTGTTTGGCTCAATAATTTTTTTACGGTCTCTGAGGTGAGTAATGGGTCGGTAATAGGAAGAGCAAATGTTTTGCTGCGAGTGATTAGTTTAAAATCATGGTACTTTATTTTTAGTGTTACGGTTCGTCCGAAAAGATCGTATTTTTTCAGGCGTGTAAAAAGAAGCTGTGTTAGCCGCTCCAGTTCTTTTTCCAAAACATCCTTATCACAAACATCCTCATTAAAGGTATCTTCCACACTTATGGATTTTGTTTCTCTATTAGCTTCCACAGGGCGGTTGTCAGTGCCGCGCACTAAATGATAGTAAAAATTTCCAGGCTTACCATAAGTCTTTATCATTTCATCTAATGATAATTTTTTAAGATCGGCTCCGGTAAATATTCCGGCTTTATTCATTTTTTCAGCAGTAACGCGACCAATACCGTGAAAATCCTTTACCGCAAGTTGTTGCATAAACGTTTCTATCATTGCGGGATGAATAAAGGTGAGCCCATCCGGTTTTTGCATGCCCGATGCCACCTTGGCTACAAACTTGTTTGCTGATACACCTGCTGATGCGGTTAGCAGGGTTTCTTTTTTAATATCCTGTTTAATGGACTTAGCAATTTCAATGGCCGAGCCTACCATCAACTTATCATGTGTCACATCCAAATAAGCTTCGTCTAAAGATAGCGGTTCAATAAGATTAGTATAGCGGTTGAAGATTTCACGAATGTGTGCGCTTACCTCGCGATAAACGGGAAAGCGAGGAGGTGTAAAAATGCCATCAGGGCAAAGTCGTTTGGCTTCTACTCCTCGCATGGCGCTGCGTACTCCAAACTGCCGTGCTTCATAGCTGCAAGTAAGCACCACACCGCGCCCCTCTGCCGAACCTACAATCACTGGTTTTCCCTGCATGTGAGGATGGTCGCGCTGCTCTACAGATGCATAGAAAGCATCCATGTCAATGTGAATGATTTTACGTTGAGAGACAGCCTCCATTAGTTCACTTGCTTAAAACGTGTACTCACTCTTCAGCAATGAAAACATTAGGCTGTCCTGCATGATGTTGTTTTTAAAATAATGTTGACGCAGATTGCCTTCTTGTTTGAAGCCGGCATTTTTTACCAATTGCAAAGAAGCGGTGTTGGTGGGGCCAATGAGTGCTTCTATTCTATTTAATTGCAAGTTCCTGAAACCATAATCAATCACTGCGGCAAATGCTTCTGTCATCAGTCCTTTTTGTTTATGCTCGTCTGCATTTAAGGCATAGCCTATCTCTGCACGTTGATGTTCTGGATACCATGTGTGAAAACCACATGCACCAATTACCTGCGCTGATGTGATGTGTAACAACTGAAAGTTAACGAAGCTGCGGTTGTAAGTGCTCATTCCTTTTCCGTACTTCTCTTTTTCTTTTATCATCTCCTGATCATGATTAATTCCCAGAAACTCTTTGATTTCAGAATCAGAATAGGTTGCATAAATATAATCATACACCTCTTGTGTGAGTTTACGGAGCTGCAACCTCGGGGTGTATAAAATTTCAAATTGCATGGATGTGATTTTGGGTAAAATTAAGTGAATATGACTTAAAATAGAAACAGCTTAAACAAGATCTGCTTTATTATTGTTTTAAATGTAATGTCCAACTAATAAATTTTGAAAACACTACGCTTAATTTTGGGCGACCAGCTCAATTATCAACATTCATGGTATCGCCAGTTAAATGATAATGTGATTTACCTTATCATGGAAATGAGGCAGGAGACAGATTATACACTTCATCATGCACAAAAGGTAATTGGTTTTTTTGCTGCTATGTACAACTTTGCGCATTACCTTGAAAAAAAAGGCCATAATGTTGTCCATTTGAAAATAAATGATAAGCAGAACTCATCATCACTTACCACAAACTTAGATCACTTTATTTTAAAATTTAAGATTGATAAATTTGAATACCAGCTACCTGATGAATGGCGCTTGGACTGTCAACTTAAATCTTATTGCTGCCAACTTAAAATAGAATGGCAAGCGTATGAAACGGAGCATTTTTTGAGTTCAAGAAATGAATTAGGTGATTTGTTTAAAGGAAGGAAAAACTACCTAATGGAATCCTTTTACAGGCACATGCGCAAAAAACATGGCGTATTAATGGAAGGCATTCACCCGGAAGGAGGCAAGTGGAATTACGACAGTGAAAACCGCAAACCCCTCACGAAAGGGCAGAAGGCTATAGCCTCACTAGAGTTTAACCATAACTACTCCGATATTCTGGATGAAATGAGAAAGGCCGGAATTAAAACTTTTGGAGACGATTGTGCCGAACATTTTCC
>JAYTNW010000097.1:0-17589 GCA_043748115.1 Bacteroidota bacterium
CGACTTACCACCTATATGGCCTATACTTACAATTCTATTAAATTACCGAGAGGTTGGACGGTCGAACTGTCTGCCTATTACAATTCAAAAATGGTGTGGGCTACTTTTTTAATTGACCCGCAATATTCTGTTTCGGCAGGCATTGCTAAATCCTTTTTTAAAGACCGTTTAAACCTACGCGTTAACATTAACGACATATTTAAAACAGAACAATCAACTGCCAGTGTAAAATATAATAAAATTGATTTTACATTTCACCAGGTGCAGGATTCACAGTTTGTGCGTTTTCACTTGGCCTACAACTTTGGCAAGCGCACCGTAGAACAAGCCCGCAGGCGAAACAGCGGAGCGCAGGATGAGCAAAATAGAGTTAGGACTGGGAAATAATTTTTTTTGAAGGGGATTACTTTTTGATTTGGCCATATTTTTCATAGAAAAGTAATAGGCATTGCATCAAAATTATTTTGTATAATTTTTTACATCGCATCATTCGTCAAGTCAACCTATTTAAAATACTTGCAAGCGGGTTGAAGTTATTCTATGGTGATGTACGCTTCAAATTTATTTAAGAAACCATGAAACATGGCTGCAGGAAGAACAGATGTAACAAGTAGCAGTAGTATTGGCCCAATCGAGATTAAAAAATGTCATTACGGCTGTATTCATTTGCGCCTGCTTTTCCCAAAAAGTATCATTGCCACATGCAGGGCATTTAAGTGTGCCGTTTAAAATAATTACAGGCTTAGCTTGTTCGTATTTGGCCATTTAGAAAATATACTTTTTTTTATGCGTTAAAGCCAAACCGATGCAATTGCTTGTGTAGCGTTGTTTGATTCGGATATTTTTATTGCCGTATAAATTTTCTAACTTTTTTATTTTAACAATTCTCTGGCAATAACAAGCTTTTGTATCTCAGAGGTTCCTTCGCCAATGGTACACAGTTTACTGTCACGATAAAATTTTTCTACCGGAAAATCCTTCGTATAGCCATATCCACCAAAAATCTGTACCGCTTCAGTGCTTGCATATACAGCCACTTCTGATGCATAGTATTTTGCGTAAGCAGATTGTTTAGTCACCTTTTCGCCACGGTTTTTAAGATCAGCTGCTTGCATGGTTAATAATTCAGCAGCTTCAATTTTAGTGGCCATGTCGGCCAGTTTAAAACCAATACCTTGAAAATTGGCAATAGGTTGTCCAAATTGCTGACGCTCTTTGGCATATTTAATAGACGCATCCAATGCCCCTTTGGCAATACCTAAAGAAAGTGCTGCAATGGAGATGCGTCCACCATCTAATACTTTCATGGCTTGCTTAAATCCTTCTCCTTCTTTTCCTAAAACGTTGGCAGCCGGCACGCGACATTCTTCAAATATCATTTCAGTTGTTTCGCTGCAACGCATACCTAATTTGTTTTCTTTTTTTCCACCTTTAAATCCAGGTGTGCCGCGCTCAACCACAAAGGCGGTGATACCGTTGGAGTCGAGCAAATCACCGGTGCGCGCCAGTACCACTGCCACATCACCGCTTTTTCCATGCGTAATCCAGTTTTTAGCACCGTTTATCACCCAATGGTCACCATCTTTTTTAGCCACACATTGCATGCGCATGGCATCACTGCCTGTGTTGGCTTCTGTTAACCCCCATGCGCCAATCCATTCGGCACTTGCCAATTTAGGCAACCATCTTTTTTTCTGATCTTCATTACCAAAAGCCATGATATGTCCGGTGCACAATGAGTTGTGAGCTGCTAATGACAATCCCACTGATCCGCATACCCGAGCTACTTCAACAATAGCTGTTACATATTCAAAATAGCCAAGGCCTGCACCACCATATTCTGACGGAACCAAAACACCCATGATACCAAGCTCACCCATTTTCTTAAAAACATCCACAGGAAACTCCTGCGATTCATCCCATGTCATTACATTGGGACGGATATGTTTTTCTGCAAAATCCTTTACAGTTTGGGTAATCATTTTCTGGTTTTCTGTTTGTGCAAATTCCATTGTGGTAAAGTGTGTTAAAGTAAAGTAGCGTTTTAGCGGATGCAAATATAAAAAATACCGAGGTTTAATAGTTATGAGCGCTTTATTTATTCCCCCACTGTAAAAATGAGATTTTCAGGCGCGATAGCAGGCCGGTTTCCTTCGGTTAAAATCACATCGTTTTTTGGTTTCTTTCATTTTATTTTTCCGTTTCTTTGATGCAGGTTTTAGTTAATGTGAAACTTGTAACGAATAAAAACATCATGCAACTAACAGATACGGCACCGGCACAACTACAGGCTTCAGATATGGCTGAAACGCTCATCGGTTCAGAAATAATTAAATTGGCAGGAGAGATTAATGATAAAATAAAACAGGGCCATAAAATTTACAATCTCACCATTGGTGATTTTGATCCCACCGTTTTTCCTATTCCTACCTTGCTTCGTGATGAGATCATTAGAGCCTACATGCAAGGCCACACCAATTATCCTGTAGCAAGTGGCATGCCCGACTTGGTAAAGGAGGTTTCCGTCTTTTTAAAAAAATATCAAGGGTTAGATTATGCTGGAAACGAAATTTTAATTTCAGGAGGCGCACGTCCACTCATTTATGCTATTTACAAAACCATTGTTAACCCTGGAGAAAAGGTGTTATTCCCTATTCCTTCGTGGAACAACAATCATTATTGTCACCTCTCAGGCGCTGAGGCCATTGGCATTGAAACAACTGCCGAAAACAATTTTATGCCAACGGCAGAAGAGCTTAAACCGTACTTAAGCAAGGTAGCATTGGTGGCCTTGTGTTCACCTTTAAATCCCACGGGCACTGTTTTTAGCAAGCATACTCTTACTCGCATTTGTGAGCTCATTGTAGAAGAAAATAAAAAAAGAAAAGGTAAAAAGCCGCTCTACCTTATGTATGATCAAATTTATTGGGCGTTAACGTTTGGGAACAATCACCATGAGGATCCTGTTACCTTGGTTCCTGAAATGCGCTCGTACACTATTTACGTGGATGGCTTGTCCAAGGCTTTTGCAGCTACGGGCATTCGCGTGGGATGGTCGTTTGGCCCAACAGCCATCATTGATAAAATGAAATCTATTTTATCTCACGTGGGTGCATGGTCGCCCAAGGCAGAGCAAGTGGCTACGGCTCGTTTTCTTGCACAGCATGATGAGGTAGAAAGCTATCTTACCAGCTTTAAAAGCGAAGTGGAAAAAAGGCTTGACGCTTTTTATATAGGATTTACACAGTTGAAAAAAGAAGGCTATGATGTGGATGTGATTAACCCGCAGGCGGCCATTTATTTAACCGTAAAGTTTAATATTTTGCACAAAACTACTCCTGATGGACAGGTGTTAAAAAACGCTAGCGATATCACTTATTTTTTAGTAAACCATGCCGGTGTAGGCATTGTTCCATTCTCGGCATTTGGCACCTCCGATCAGTCAACGTGGTTCAGGTTATCAGTGGGTACGGCTAAATTGGAAGATATTGAAAGTATTTTTGCAGGCTTAAGAAAGGCCCTTCAGCTATTAAAGTAATTCAGCTTTTAATCACAATACCGCGTTAATAAAAAAGACGATGTTGGCATAATCGTAGTGTAGTATTTTATTTTTTTGCAGAAACAAAAAATGGTGTCACATGCACGACACATTTCTTTAAACAACACTTTATAACTGCCACCACAAAACAAGATTGCTTACTATGAACAAAAATAATTATTGTGTAATAATGGCGGGAGGCATAGGCAGCCGTTTTTGGCCTATGAGCCGTAATGCATTTCCAAAACAGTTTCTTGATATTTTAGGAATTGGGCAAACGCTGTTGCAGCAAACCTTTAACAGGTTTAAGAAAATATGTCCTCCGGAAAATATTTATGTGGTTACCAATGAGTCGTATGTTGACTTGGTGAAAAACAATTTACCTCTTATTCCTGCTGAAAATATTTTGGGCGAGCCCATGAGGCGAAACACGGCACCTTGCGTTGCCTATGCAGCATTTAAAATCGTTGCAAAAAATCCACAGGCCAACATCGTGGTTGCACCATCTGATCATGTAATTATGAAAGAAGATGCTTTTGTGCAGGCCATTGAAACAGGTTTGTCATTTACAGCCGAAAACAATTCATTACTCACCTTAGGTATAAAGCCAAGCAGACCCGATACGGGCTACGGCTACATTCAGTTTGTGGACGATGCAAAAAAAGGTTCCGATAAAATTTTTAAAGTAAAAACCTTCACCGAAAAACCGGATTTGGAAATGGCGAAGTTCTTTTTGCAAACAGGCGAGTTTGTTTGGAATGCCGGCATCTTCCTCTGGAATTTACAGTCCATCATGCACGCTTTAAAGGAACATTTACCTGACATGTACACCATTTTTGAAGAAGGCAACAAAATATATAACACTCCTGCTGAAGCAGAATTTATAAAAACAGCTTACACACAGTGTACCAATATATCCATTGATTTTGGGGTAATGGAAAAAGCAAAAAATGTGTTTGTCATGAGTGCTGATTTCGGGTGGAGCGATTTAGGAACCTACGGGTCATTATACGAACACATTAAGCATGATCAAAACCATAATGCCGTGGTTGGGAAAAACGTAATGCTTTACGACACCAAAAATTGTGTGGTTAATATGCCGCATGATAAGTTGGTGTTGTTACAAGGGCTGGATGATTACATAGTGGTTGAAGCAGAAAACATTTTATTGGTATGTCGCAAACAGGACGAGCAACAGATACGCCAGTTTGTAAACGATGTTAAAGCAAATAAGGGAGAAAAATACGTTTAAGAAATTTGGTTCAATCGTTTTTTTTATAGCTGCCGAACCAGCTTTTGATCTTCATTTGTACCACCCCAAAGAAGGCTTCTTTAAAAATTCCGCTGCTCATCTTTGATTTTCCTTCTGTGCGGTCAGTAAATATTATAGGTACTTCCACTACTTTAAACCCGCAGCGCCATGCAGCAAATTTCATTTCGATCTGAAAGGCGTAACCCATAAATTTTATTTTATTTAGATCGAGCGTTTCCAGCACAATTCTGCGGTAACATTTAAAGCCAGCAGTTGCATCGCGCACAGGCATGCGCGTAATCAAACGCACATATGCGCTTGCATAATAAGACATGATAACCCTTCCAATGGGCCAATTCACCACATTTACACCATTGATGTACCTTGAACCAATGGCTACATCGGCAGTATTGTTTTTGCAGGCATCATATAATCGCTGCAAATCCTGAGGGTTATGGGAAAAATCAGCGTCCATTTCAAAAACATACTGGTAGTTATGCTTCAAGGCCCATTTAAAACCGTGTATGTACGCTGTGCCCAATCCCATTTTACCTGCACGCTGTTCTAAAAATAATGAACCGGGAAACTGTGGCTGTAATTGTTTAACAAGTTCTGCTGTTCCGTCTTGCGAATTGTCATCAATAATAAGCACATGAAAAGGCTTGAGTAAAGAAAACACAGCCTTAATTATTTTCTGGATGTTCTCTTTTTCGTTATAGGTGGGAATAATGACAATGGAGTCGCTCACAACCGGGATTTGGTTTTCAAAACTACAAAGGATTTATGAACTTTATAAAAAGGAGTTGTTAAATCAGGTGGCCGCCAGTTTTATTTACCTGTGTGGCCAAAGCCGCCTTCACCGCGCTGGCTTAGCGACAATTCGTTTGTGGGTTGCCATTGCACTTGCTCATGCGCTGCAACAATTAACTGCGCTATCCTTTCTCCGTTTTGTATTATAAAAGTGGTATCAGAAAGATTTACTAAAATCACTTTTATTTCTCCGCGGTAATCTGCATCAATGGTTCCCGGTGAATTTAATACCGTAATGCCATGCTTAGCTGCAAGGCCGCTGCGTGGACGAACTTGTGCTTCGTAGCCCTGTGGGAGCTCAATAAAAAGTCCTGTTGGTACCAGTGCCCTTTGCAATGGAGCTAATGTTATAGCGTTTGTTATGTACGCGCTCAGGTCCATACCTGCTGCATGAATAGTTTCGTAGCCCGGAAGAGGGTTTGAAGAATTGTTGATGATTTTAACAGGCAAAAGAGGCATGTGACATAAAATTTATTCTGCGAAAGTAAAAGTTTACTTGAAGTATGCACTGTGGTATTATTACAACATTTTTTATTCGTTGTGAAATGTGAAGGCCTACCTCAATAGTTATTTTACAACCGTAAATTTCTTAACCACCATCTTTTGGTAAGAGGTTAAATACAACAAGTAACTGCCTGAAGCTAAACCTTGCACATCTTCGCTAAGCAGATATTTACCTTTTTTATAGTGTTTGTGTGTGAGTTGCTTGATTAAATTTTGTTTTTCATCTAATAAAAAAATACTGATCAGCGAAGCTTCTGCTACTTGCAACTCCACGTTTAATGTTTTGATAACCGGGTTTGGAAAAACGTTTAATTCATGTTGAGCTAAAAATTTTGTTGGAGGATTGAATACTGAAGTAGGAACAGAATCACTGCTGTATTTATAAATAGTGGCGCCCACTGCCATTACGGTTTGTGAGTCAAGCAGCACCATTCTATCCAATGAATTTCCGAAAAAATAGAGCGTCCATGTGCTGCCACCATCACGTGTTTCGTAAAAACAGGGTGAGGCATATTGATCGCCAACCCATCCTAATGTGTCGTTAAGAAAAGCTGTTGCGCCAAAGTTCAAGTCGCAGTTTCCAACATTTTGCAGACTCCAGGTAGCGCCAAAATCAGAGGTAAGAAAAACACTTTCCGATTCCTGAATGGATGCTATCCCTTTTCCATTCGGCAAAAAGCTCATCTTCCAGCAATATCCGAAAGGGTCTGTATCCAATGCTACCTGCTGCCAGGTTAGGCCTCCATTGGTGGTTCTTAAAATAGTTCCTGAGTTTTGTTGAGCTAATGTGCCGTGCCCACTTACAAGGTAGGTGCTGTCATTGAACATGTAACAATCTACCAGACCCTGCGCCTGTGCAATAAGAGAAGTGACGGACCAGGTTACTCCCATGTCAGTGGATTTAAAAAAATTTGCCTGTCCGTCATAAATACCAACGGCAATAAAAGTGCTGTCGTAGTGAGCCATGCCGCAAATGCCATTAGCACCTGTAAATGCCGGGGATGATACAGGATTGAAGGTGCTGCCACCATCAGTAGTCCTAAATAAAATGGGCGTTCCCTGTGTAATGGAAAGACAACCTAACAAACCCACGGAGTCGTTCATAAACTCCACTGAACGGATGTAATATTGTGTAACGGAAGTTCCGGGCAGCGTATCGCATGCCACCCATGTATCTCCCTTATCCAGGCTTTTGTGTACAATGATGCCGTTAAAGTTGCCATTTTCAGCTACCCATACTGTGGATCCCACCAAGCTTACATCTTCAAACCGTGGTGATGTTGGGGCATTGGGCACTTCATACCAGCCTTGCTGAGCTAATAAACAGGATTGGTTTGCCATTAGCACAAACAGAAATATTAGTTTTTTCATAGTTTGAGAAATTGATGTTAAAGATAATAGAACTTTTTTAAGGTAGATAAATTGAACAGAGAAGATGTTGCCCGCCTGTCAAAATAATTTTTAGAAAGCAGTTACCGAAAAGTGTTTCCTGCCGGAGGAGACGGTTTAGCAGCAGTTTTAAACTGATCTTTATTCAAAGAGTAAACAATATAGCTGAAGCCTGCAAGTAACACCGTGTTTACTGCTGCGTTTACCCACATGTTGGCATTTAGCAGTGAAATAATCCAGCAGGATAAACCATAAAATACAACGGCAAGGGCTACATAAAAAAGATTTCCTTTCACATCATAAGGTATAGGATAATGCTTTTGCCCGGTGAGGTAAGAAATTACCATCATGGCAGCATAGGTTATAAGTGTAGCCCACGCGGCTCCCATGTATCCAAACTGTGGGATGAGTGCGAAAAGCAGTGTAACAGTAATAACGCCTCCGGCAATGGCGAAGTAAGCCCCAAAGCGGGTTTGACCGGTTAGTTTATACCACATACTAAGGTTAAAAAAAACACCCAAACATAAATTAGCGAGAAGCAGGATGGGCACTACTGCCAGCCCCGAGCGAAAATCAGGGCCTATAAAAGTTTTAACAAGGTCAATATAGAGCATCACTCCCAGAAAAATAAAAGAACAGGTGATCACAAAATATTTCATTACACGGGCATAAACATCTCTTTTATCGTCTTTTTTAAAATGTGCAAAAAAGAAAGGCTCGGCAGCATAGCGGAAAGTTTGAATAAACAACGTCATAATTATACTGAGCTTATAACATGCGCTGTAAACACCCAGTTCTACAAGTGCAGTTTTAGGATTTGGCGCGAGGTATTTATACACTGCCCTATCAAAAGTTTCGTTTATCATTCCTGCAAACCCTGCAATCATCAGCGGAAAAGCGTAGGTCAGCATACGTTTCACCAGCTCTTTATCAGGAACAAGCGACACATTTTTAAATTGAGGAAACAGCGTTAACAACGTAAAACCGCTAGCCAGCACATTGCTAATAAACACATATCCCACACCAATGGATGGCGAATAAACGGAATGGGCAATTCGTGACATTAACCCTCCATCGCCATGCAAATATTGAGGGCACAAAATCAAAAAGAAAATATTAAAGCCAATATTGAGAAGGATGTTTACGATTTTTAAAGCGGCAAATTTCTTTGCCTGATTAAGTTGCCGCAATCGTGCAAACGGAATAGAGCTCAAAGCGTCAAAGGCTAGGATAAGTGCCAGCCAGGTGATGTATTCAGGATGTTTAGGATATTTAATCAGATCGGCAAGCGAGGTTGAAAACACAATCATAATTCCGCTCAAGCACAAGGAAGAATACAATACGGACGACAGTGAGGTGGAATATACTTTTTCTTTATTTTCTTCCTTATTCATAAAATGGAAAAAAGCCGTTTCCATGCCATAAGTAAATAGAATGAGTAAAAAAGAAGAGTAGGAGTATAACTCAGAAACGACACCGTATTCGGCAGGAGAAAAAATACGTGTATAAATAGGAACCAACAAATAATTGAGCATGCGCCCCACAATGCTGCTGAGGCCGTAAAGAGCCGTTTGCCCAACTAATTTTTTTATTGCACTCATTTAGCCAATCACGCAAAAGGTTATAAACAGCATGGCCCTGCTTGGCTCGCAAACGGGGTCTTCTTGTTTGTAAGCCGATAAGAGCTTAGCCTCTGACATGATGATATTACTTTTATATTTAAGGATTAACAATACTAACGTTTCTTCTTTTTCAAAAATATTTTATTTCAAACAATGATTTCTGTTCCTGTTGCAAATCTTTTACAACAACCTTTTCAACCTTTGCCCACGCAGGACCCTTGTGGCACCATGCTATAAAATCGGCTATGGCCTCTTGGCTACCTGAGGCTTCGGCATACACGCTTCCATCAGCCATGTTTTTTACAAAGCCGTTTAAGCCTAGCAACAACGCTTTCTCCTTGGCATGCTTCCTAAAAAAAACGCCTTGTACTTTTCCGTAAACAGTAACGGCTATGTTTTTAACAGACAAAATAACATTTTAAAGAGTACAATATTATCTAACTAAAACTAATTCTACTTTAACGCCAAGCAAAAAAACTTCAGGCATAGGAGCGGCTCCTAAATATTATATTCTATGCTTCCTTTGAGTGCAGTTTTTCGTCTATGCTTAAAAATCATACGTTCACCTAATAATAGTGATGTTTTACCGAATTTCGGTAAGTGATATTTATACAACCGCTACTTTTGGCGCATATTAAAATTAAAACCAAACTTATAGTATGAAAAAGTCATTTATTTTTATCGGAATTATCCTAGTTGTGGTGTTGGTTCTGTACCGCCTTTTTGCAGGATCATACAACAACATGGTCACCAAAGAAGAAAACGTAAAGGGAAAATGGGCGCAGGTAGAAAATCAATACCAGCAACGCCTTGACCTCATCCCGAATTTGGTAAACACGGTTAAAGGTGCAGCTGATTTTGAAAAGGGAACACTTACCGCTGTTATTGAAGCGCGTGCTAGTGCCACACAAGTAAAGGTTGACCCCGATAAACTAACGCCTGAAAACATCCAAAAATTTCAGGAAGCACAGGGGCAGTTAAGCACAGCCTTAGGCCGTTTGTTGGTTGTTACTGAAAACTATCCTAACCTAAAGGCCAACCAAAACTTTTTAGAGCTGCAGGCTACCCTGGAAGGTACCGAACGCAGAATTGCTGTTGCCCGTAAGGATTTTAACGAAGCTGCTCAGGACTTTAACACCTACATCAGGCGTTTTCCTCAAACCATGCTTGCAGGCATGTATGGCTTTAGTGCCAAAGGTTATTTTGAAGCGGATAAAGGAGCTAGCAAAGCCCCTGAAGTAAAGTTTTAATATGGCACATGCTGCCGACTATTTTACGGAAGAGCAGCAAAGCCTTATCAAAAATGCTGTTCACCGGGCCGAAGGACACACTTCGGGTGAGATTCGTGTGTGCATTGACAGCAAAATTGATGGCGATGCTCTTGTGCGTGCCGCTGAAGTTTTTAAGCAATTAAAGATGCATGAAACAGCACTTCATAACGGAGTGCTAATTTATGTAGCCATTGAAAACAGGCAGTTTGCTGTGATTGGTGACAGTGGCATACATGCACATGTTAGCCAACAGTTTTGGGATACCCTTAAGGAAGAAATGATACCCTTTTTTAAGAATTCCGATTATACAGGGGCATTGCTTTTTGCCTTGAATAAAACAGGACACGCATTGGCGAAGTATTTCCCTTTACAACAAAATGACAAAAATGAATTGGCTGACGATATTTTTTTTGGCAAATGATAAAACAGATGGCCTTTTGTAAAAAAATGAAATACAGGTACGGTTTGGCAATCATTGGCCTCTTGTTTTTGGGAGTGCTGCTTGGCGAAAATGCATGGGCACAGGAGTTGCCCCCACAGGCCAATCCTCCAAGGCTGGTGAATGATTATGCTGATGTATTAAGCGCTGATGAGGAAAATGCACTGGAGCAAAAACTGGTTGCTTTTAATGACAGCACATCCACGCAATTGGCTGTAGTGCTAATTCGTAGCACCGGTGAATATCCGGTAGAGGATTATGCCATTGCCTTGTACCGCAATTGGGGAATTGGACAAAAAGGAAAAGATAATGGAGCCGTAATACTTGCTGCAATGGACGACAGGCGGATGACCATCATAACTGGTTATGGGTTAGAAGGTGCGCTGCCAGATGCCATTTGTAAACGCATCATTGAATTGCAATTAAAACCTGCCTTTAAACAAAAGCAGTATTACGAAGGCCTCAACACGGCTACCACGGAAATGATACAGCGCAGTAAGGGAGAATATGTTGCTGAGCAGCAACAAAAGACACCTAAAGCAGCTTCGATATTGCCTATACTGTTTATTGGCTTAATATTTTTTATTCTCCTGTATTCACGCTATAGAAGAGTAAAGCGTTATGCATTGTTAAATGACATTAATTTTTGGACGGCCTGGGTTATTTTAAATGCAGCCAGCAACTCGCATCGTGGTGGTAGTGGAGGAGGCATGTGGGGCGGAGGCGGAGGTAGCAGTTGGGGCGGCGGTGGCGGAGGCGGTTTTGGTGGCTTTGGCGGTGGTAGCACTGGCGGTGGTGGTGCCAGTGGCGGTTGGTAGTTGATTTTTTTGACTGACAACATTGAAAGAAAATTTCTGTCATTTTTCAGCAAACATTGATGTCATTGGCATTAATCCTTTCGTATTTGTTCCAGACCACATTTTAAAACATATTCTTAAAATAGCCGAGAAAAACAACGGGCCTGTTCCGGTGAAAGGAATGGTTAATAAAAAGCCCTTCACAAAAACCCTCGTAAAATACAGTGGAGAATGGCGAATTTACATCAATACCACTATGTTAAAAAACTCTCCGAAAAAGGTAGGAGAAAGAATTGACGTTTCATTGGCTTACGATCCAATAAAAAGGGAGATCACTATGCCACCGCCACTTCAAAAAGTACTGGATGAATGCATAAAAGCCATTGCGGCATTTAAAGCGTTGCCTCCTTCAAGGCGATTGGAAATAACAAGATATATTGCACGTTTAAAATCACCTAAAAGTGTAGATCGGAATGTTGGCAAGGCGATTGAATTTTTAACGGGTAAAGCGCGTTTTCTTGGAAGAGATATTCTGTAGCTCATTTTCGACATCATCCTCCCATAATCCTTTCCACTCGCTAAAAGTTGTTTACTTTCGCTTCCTGAAAAAACTTCTTTTGGAAAAAAAACTAAGCGAACTAAAACCGGGTACTCCTTGCGTTATTCAAACCTTTACCGATGAGGAAATAAAACTAAAGCTCATGGAAATGGGTTGCATTCCCGGTGAAACCATTTGGGTGGAACGTACGGCTCCCTTAGGAGATCCTATTGCCATTAGCGTGGCGGGGTACACGTTGAGCATTCGTAAAGAAGAGGCTTCGGCAGTAGTGGTAAGCACGTTATAGGAAATTATTTTTTGCGCAGGCAGTGATCGAAAAAAAATTAAAAGTTGCTCTCATTGGTAACCCCAACAGCGGTAAAAGCACGTTGTTCAATGCCCTTACAGGCCTTAATCAAAAGGTGGCTAATTTTCCGGGCGTTACCGTAGAGAAACATGTGGGGCAATTTATTGTAAATGATGCTGTAAGAAGTATTCGTTTTAAAGTGGTGCTCACGGATCTGCCGGGAACCTATAGTTTGTACCCTAAAACCCTTGATGAGCAAATACCATATAAGGTACTCACGGATCTGGCCGATGAATCTTTTCCCGACAGCATTGTGGTTATTGCCGATGCGACCAATTTGAAGCGCAGCCTTTTTTTGTGTACCCAAATTATTGACCTCAAAGTGCCCGTTGTGTTGGTGCTTAACATGATGGATCTTGCCGCGCGTAAGGGAATTAACATTGATATAAAAAAATTAGAAACAGCCTTAGGAATTAAAGTAGTTCCTGCCGTGGTGCGTGAGCTAACAGGCATTGAAGAGATAAAACAAGCACTTATCCTCGATCATCCTATTCCTGTTAACGATATTATGCCGGCCATTTCATTGGCACCGGGCATCATTGCTGATATCAGAAATGTGTTTCCCGTGCATAGCGATTATGCGGCTTATCTTCTTGCAGGAAATTATGAAAGTGTTTCTCTATCCTTCATGGATATTTCTCACAAGGAGAAATTGAAAAATTTGGTGACCCAGCATGGGTTTGAAAAAATGAACATGCAGGCTACAGAAACACTGGAAAGGTACAAGACCATTTCGGTGTTATTGAAAAGCTGCGTGGGCGAAGCTCCGTCACTGCGCAAATCCCTTACCAAGTCCATTGACAATGTAGTAACGCACCGCATTTGGGGTTATGCTATTTTTCTGTTCATCCTGTTCCTTATTTTCCAGGCTATTTTTAATGTGGCTCAGTTCCCCATGGATTTTATTGACGGAACTTTTGCCAGCCTCTCATCACAAATAAGCAGTTGGCTGCCCCCCGGTGTGCTCAACGATCTTATTGTCAACGGTATTTTGGCAGGGCTGGGAGGCATCGTTATTTTCATTCCGCAAATAGCGTTGTTATTTCTGTTTATTGCCATACTTGAAGATACCGGTTACATGGCGCGTGTAAGTTTTATTATGGATAAAATCATGCGCAAGTTCGGCTTAAACGGACGTTCAGTCATTCCGCTTATCAGTGGTGTGGCATGTGCTGTACCAGCCATACTTTCAACACGTACCATTAGCAGTTGGAAGGAACGCATCATCACAATTTTTGTTACTCCGCTCATGAGCTGCTCGGCACGATTGCCAGTTTACACACTGCTGATTTCCTTGGTTATTCCCAAGTATTTTGTTTTGGGTTTTATCAACTCTCAGGGGCTGGTGATGATGGGGATGTACCTCATCGGTTTTTTAGCCGCTATTGGCTCGGCCATGCTTATGAAGTTTTTTGTGAAAGCCATGGAGCGCGATCTTTTTATTATGGAGCTTCCTGTTTACCGGATGCCGCGATGGAAAAATATTTTTATAACGATAGTTGATAAGGTGAAAATATTTCTGTTTGATGCCGGAAAAATAATTATTGCTATTTCTATTGTGCTTTGGTTTTTATCATCACGTGGACCTGGCGAAAAAGTGCAGCAACTGGAACAACAATATCAACAACTAGTAGCATCCAACGACACTAATGTTGTTTTGCAAAATCAATTGCAGGCTGAAAAATTAGAAAACTCATACGCTGGTAAAATGGGTAAACTGATGGAACCTGCCATTGCACCGCTGGGCTTCGATTGGAAGATTGGGATATCATTGGTTACATCATTTGCTGCGCGTGAGGTTTTTGTGGGAACCATGTCAACTATTTACAGTGTGGGTTTAGATAATGGCAATGAAAGTACGGTGCGCGATAAAATGATGTCGGAGAAGAAGCCTGATGGCACACCACGCTACACGCTGGCAGTGGGTATTTCGCTAATGTTGTTTTATGCCTTTGCCATGCAGTGCATGAGCACACTTGCTGTGGTTAAACGAGAAACCAATTCGTGGAAATGGCCGCTGGTGCAATTTACTTACATGGGTGCGCTGGCATGGCTCGCTAGTTTTATTGCCTATCAATTGTTGAAGTAAATGCAATGGTTTAACAATAAAAAGTAGCCGTAAGAAAACCCCAATCATAAATTAACTCGTAAATTCTATCATAAGATACCGACCCTTATATGTCTAAAGTAACGCTTACTCAATTAGAAACAGCTTTACAAAAATATGTTCCGGAACGTGCAGTTCCTTTTTGTTTGAAATGGATATCAGAAAACCGAATAAACCTTCGTGTGAGCAAAAGTCGCAGCTCAAAATATGGAGATTACCGCCCGCCACAACAAGGAATGGGACACCGTATTTCTGTTAACCATGATCTTAACCCTTATGCTTTCCTGATCACTTTTATACATGAGGTAGCGCATTTAAACCAGTGGAAACGCTACAAGAGAATTATAGAGCCACATGGAAAACTGTGGAAGGATGAATATAAAAAACTGATGATGCCCATGCTGCATGAAAACGTTTTTCCGGCTGATGTAGTGCAGGCACTAAAAAACTATATGCAAAACCCCGCTGCCACCAGTTGCACAGATCATGAGTTGCTGCGCACCTTGCGCAATTACGATGCGGAGAAAGACCAATGGCTTACGCTGGAAGAAATTGCTTTTGATGTTCCGTTTAAAATAAGGACGGGACGTGTGTTCATTAAAAAAGCGCGCTTGCGAAAAAACTTTAGCTGCATAGACGCCAAAACCAAGAGTATTTATTTTATTAACCCGATAACGGAAGTGCAAACGGTTAAATAGTTAGCTACCTTGTGTTGAGATAAGGCGCTAATTTTTTGTAAAGTTCTTCATCCAACACATTCAGTTTTTTGAGATCGGAAACGGAGGAATAATCTCCATGAACTTTTCTGTAGTTGATGATGATATTAGCAAGAGCAGGGGTGAGATAGGGATGTTTAAGATCTAATGCGCTAAATGTATTGATATTCATTCGCCTGGTGGTGTAAACTTCTAAAAGGAGGAAAGGCCTAATTGCATCGTAAACGGAATCCATTCCATAAGCTTCTTTTACCTGAGACAATTCTACATAGCCTCCAAGCTTTTCGCGGTATTTTACAATGGCATTGGCACGCCCAGGGCCAATGCCCGGGAGAAGAATGAGATCCTCTTCATTGGCAAGATTTATTTCAAGTGGCGTGATGACAACAGGTTTTTTTTCTTCCGCTTTTTTGTGATAAGGCGATGCCGTTGAGTCAGTCTTAAACATTGGTTTGGTTTCAGGTAAGTTTATGAATGCTTCAAAAGCGGCATATTCTTTTTCAGAAATACAGTACATTTTTTTGACATCAGCTTTGCTATAAAATTTTCCGCCTTTGCTTTCATAATTCCTGATCACCTTTATTTGTTTTTCGCTTAAGCCTAATAGCAACCACAAGCTGCCAGCAAGTTGGTTGGGGTTAAAAACAAAAAGCTTTTGAGTTTTTTTATCAATAGAAATATTGCTTGCATGATCAACACCATCAGGTATAAGCGTATCCGCTATGGGCGCGTGAAACACCAAATCATTTTCATACATTTTATGAAAGGCGGTGTAAACACTATCCAGCCTAGTGAAGTCGGCATTGCTTTTGGTTTTGGTAAATTTTGTGAATAGCAGGACTAACAAAAGAGCCACTTGTAAAAGCAATAATGCGAAAATTCCCTTTCGTTCAGACACCGTAAATGTTACATACTCTAACAGCATCATGCGGATCCCCGCAAAAGGGCTCTTGCGTTTAGTGGTCATAAAAAGGAGATTAAAAAGTATATCAAAGATATGAATATACTTAATAGAATTTATTTTTTATAGCAAGAACTGCGCTGATCTGTAAGGTGGCGGGAATTTATTGCACAACAAGTTTTATTACTTCATCACCTCTATCTGTCTCTCCACCTGACGGGTCGCGCAGCCCCCGTCAGGTGGTTCGCGTAACGTAAAGCCAATTTTCAAACAAGATTGTCTCGCCATCAACTTAAACCAAATCTAAATCAACAAACATGTTATTACAAAAAACAAAATTCTGTATCCCATCAAAACATTTAATTACTTCGTTTCTCATTCCCAGAATTTGGCCTTTATTTTCCACCTGACGGGGGCTGCGTGAACCGTCAGGTGAAATTCCTTGTCCTCCCGAAGCCTCTTTGCGTGGGCATTTGCGCAGTAAACGACTCAACAATAATAACAGATGAAGTGCTTAATATTTACATAGGATGCCACTATTTAAAACTGTTTGTTTTTATGTTACAGTTTTTAACTGGTTTTATTTGTTGAAGAAAAATAAGAACAGTAAATAAGCAGGAAAGCTTAATGGTTTACCCTTATCAAAAAAATTTTAAGGTTTAAACTCAAGCACCTCATCTAGCGTGGCTGTTGCCACCGTGTGATAACCAGGCCTTGCCTTTTGATAAATGGATAATGCAAGCGGTTTCAAAGCAGCATTGGCAGCCATGCGTTTGTAAAGGGGTACAATAAATTTTCTGCGGCCAACGGTAGATAAAAACGTGTCTAATGCCGCATAGGCTGGTTGGTATTGGTATTTGGTGGCCAGCATTAGCCATTCGCACATAATTTCGGAGTTGCCTGTTTGTGTGAAATGAAAAGCAGCATCGAGCTCAGTCATTTTTTGCAAAGAAATACTATCGGCTATTTGACGTAAAAAGTAAAGCCAGTGATGGGTGGTCCAGTCCTGTACGTTGAGTGCATTTGCAGGGGTGCCTTGTATAAAGGCAGAGGCAGTGGCAGCTGCTTTGTCCAGCTCCGCAGATGTGATAACAGGGCAGTTGGTTGGAAGGCCGGCACCATAAATCCATTGCTGAATGCCGATTTTTTGTTCCAACGTTTTGTCGCCTTTGATAAGCTCTGTGTTGAGGTATTGAATAAAATCAACGGTGTTCATGGTTTGAAAAGCATGTGAGGTAAAATACTTGTTTAAAAAAGCATCCCATGCAGGGCGCCCTACAGCAGCTTCAATGGTGTTTAAGAAGAAACGCCCTTTTTGGTAAGCAATGTCTGTAACTC
>JAYTNW010000098.1:0-3225 GCA_043748115.1 Bacteroidota bacterium
ATAGCCTTTTATGTTGATGTGTAGTAACTACAACATTCGGCTTTTTCCCTGACCCTCAAAAGTCAGGGATTATTTTTTTTTCTTGGACAAGTGTGAAAATTTTTGTTAATGTTTTTAGATCTGTCGGATGTAAATTTTCAATTTAACAGACATTAAAGTCAATCTCTAAGTTTACTGTTTATAAGTTCGCGTATAACAACAGATGCGGTTACAGCACCAAAAGTTGCAGGCATATACGATATGGTTCCATACGCTGACTTCTTGTAGTTTTTCCCATCCGTTAGCATCAAGCTTTCACGTATGGGCTGCTCAGGGCTAAAAACAACTTTTACTCCTTTTTTTATCTGATGGGTACGCAGGTTTTTACGTATCTGTTGTGCAAAAGGGCAGTTGTATGTTTTAGAAATGTCAACTACTTGCAGCCGTGTAGGATCCAACTTTGCTCCGGCACCCATGCTGCTAACTAATGGAATTTTGCTTGCATAGGCCATTCTTATAAAAGTGATCTTAGGAGTTATGCTATCAATAGCGTCAAGGATGTAGTCGGGATTTGATTTTAATTGCTCTTCCACCAGCTCCGGGGTCACAAATTGCTGTACTATATTTATTTTTACTTCCGGATTAATAGAACGTAATCGTTCAGCCATGATGGCGGCTTTTGGCTGGCCGTGGTTGGTGGCCAAAGCTGGCAACTGCCGATTGCGATTGGTGGGGTCAACCACATCACCGTCAATAATTGTTACTTCGCCAATTCCACCTCTAACAATAAACTCAGCGGCATACGACCCCACTCCACCCAAGCCCACTATCATCACATGTTTTTTAGTCAGATTTTTAACCGCTTCTTCACCTATCAGCAAACTGGTGCGCGATAGCCACGCTATATCTCTCATTATTTTTCTATTGATGTTATTCCAAAAACCTTCTCCGCGTTTTTATTGAGTTGCAAACTAAGCGAATTAGTTGAAATATTCATTGCATCAGCCGCCCAATTGTAAACTTCCTCTATACGTACCTCATCATCTGTTTCTAAAAATATTTTCTCCAAAGGCATTGAAGCAAAATATTCTTTTACTTTTTCTTTACCAACTGCTTTGCCGAAAGAAAGGTAATACCCTTTTTCCAATAACCGATCTGCAAGCGCCTTGTTTTTGTTGAAGCCATGAAAGATAACTGGTATTCTATTGTTGAAATTTTTCAGCATAACCATTATTTCTTCGTACGCCTTTACGCAGTGGATCACCAGCGGCTTCTTTATCTCTATTGCCAGTTCAATGTGTGCCGCAAACACTTCCTTTTGCAGCTCAAAATCAGCATCCGTTATTTTATCGAGGCCGCATTCACCTATGGCCACCACATTTTTTAAAGAAGATTTATTCACCACACATTTAAACTCGCTCTGCCAGTTGTGAGGAAGATACCAGGGATGCAATCCCAACGAAAAAAAGCCGTTTGCCGGTATATGATCAAAACCCGAATACAAGCTTTGAATGGCAATTACACCATCTTCTGTTGTCCCCGTGTGTGAGTGTATGTTAATGTATCTCATCGGAGATTGTACTTTCCGACCCTCTTAAACAAAATGGCGCCTCCCTTCATTTTCTTCCCTCCACAAATGCCATTGGTACCGTAAGCCGAAGACCAGTATTTTTTTCTGCAAAATCGTTTAGCTCTTTTTCTAAAGCACCAAATATCGTTTTCCAATGCCGTTTTGGAAATAATTGTAACCAAGAGGTTAGCCACCCTAATTTTATAAAATGATGGTTTAAAAAAGAGGTTCCATTTAAAAAGTTCATTTCAAAACTCTCTGGTATGCAGCGGCTAATGGCAAAGCCGGCATCCGTAAATAAGGCCGAAACACCTTCAATAGTTCTACGTTGCTCTTCTTCTTTTTTTAGGACTGTAATGTATTCTGCTTTGTTGTGTTGTTGTAGCGTGCTATAAAATATCTTATAGAATTGCTCCCAATGTCCTCTAAGGTTTGTAGTAAGCACCAGCTTCCCTCCTTTTTTGAGTACCCGAAAGCATTCTACAAAAACCGTTTCCGGGTTGGCGAAGTTATTAACTCCTAAATTTGACACTATAAGGTCAACAGAACCATCAGCCAATGGAATGTGGGCTGCGGATGCTTGAATAAATTTTACATGCGCTATGCCATAATTTTTTATCTTTTGATTTACCCTATCCCCTGCATTTCCCCAAGGATCAATGCCATAAACGGTGCTGTCAGGGCCCAAACGTTCGGCCAGTTCAATTAACGGAAAGCCCGCTCCGCAACCTAGGTCAACAACTGTGAGGCCGCTACGCAACTCCACATGGTTTAACAATAGAAGTCCAAAAGGTGCACTCCACAAAGGCAATTCGTCATAAGTGCTGACAAATGATTTACTGTCCTTAAACTTATAGGTGAGGTAGTGTTTCACAAAATATTTTAATACCGAAGATAAATCTTTAATAGTTCATGAACCGCTTGATGGGTAACACTATTTCAACATCGTCAGGGAAAACGACTTGATTTTTATTTTGAGGGACAGCCTTATTGTTGGTTCTTAAAAAATGAGTGTGAACGGGACAGCCGCAAGTACTATACACAAAAACAACTTCTTTAACGGTACCGTTGGTCCAGGTTTGATCAACTGTTTTCTTGTTCTCAAGAAGTTGGGCAGAAAAAATAGTGGCCGGCTGCGTTGAGCCATCGGCAGTGAAGAGCTTGCCCTTGTCGGCACCCTCCTGTTCAATATTGATGCTAAGCCCTTTAATGGTTCCTGTATTTTTTCCATCGCGCGTTAATTGTTGCATCCCACAAAATCTTTTTGGTGGTTTTTAAAATAAGCCTTCCCTTACCCGCCTTTTCTGTACTTATACGCAAGGTTAATTGCATTTTTCCATTCGGCAAGCTGTGGCCGGTGGCTTCAATAATGGCAAATGTGCGCCCACGGCCATCAAAAGGTACATATTCTCTTGTGAGGAGAGATAGGGCTTGCTCAACAGTTTTTACGGTGGCCCCAAAGTTTTCAGTAATCTCTGCTATGGTTTGTTCTTCAATGTACAGCGCCTCTTTGGTTTGTGATTTTGCCAGAGTGGAATTGCCGAAAAAAAGCAGCAATGAAAGCATGTGTTTTGCCTGCATGAGTACCTTTTAATTTGTTGTGCTAAAGTAGCTATTGTAAAAAACTATTTCTTGAATTCATTTTCTCTATCCCTAAACCTGAGGTCATTCTCCTG
>JAYTNW010000099.1:0-3192 GCA_043748115.1 Bacteroidota bacterium
ATGGGCGAGCAGGAAACATATTTTGAGTTAAGCAACTTTAATGTTTTTGTTACGGTGCCTAAAAACTACATGGTTTGGGGAACAGGTGATCTTCAAAACCCTACTGACGTTTTGCATGAAAGTGTTTTGAAAAAATGGACATTGGCGCTGCGTTCCGATAAACCTCTTTTTGTGATTGACAGCAATGACATTAAAAACAAAACCGTGACCTTAAAAAACAAATGGAACACGTATAACTTTAAAACTACAGCTCCAGATTTTGTTTTCGCGCTTAGCGACCATTATTTGTGGCAAGGCCGTAGTTTAATTGTAGATAGCAGTAGTTACCGAAAAACATTTGTGACAACAGCATTTAATCCTTTGCATAAAGATTTTTTTGAGGTGAATGATATTTCTGCTAAAACATTGGAAGTTATGAGCTTCGATTTTCCCGGTGTGCCTTATCCCTATCCGCATTTAACGGTGGTGGATGGCTTAGATCAAATGGAGTATCCCATGATGATTAACGACAATCCGACCTCAAGCCGCTTTGATGCGGTTACACTCACCGATCATGAAATATTCCACCAGCTTTTTCCTTTCTGGATGGGAACCAATCAAACCAAATACGGATGGATGGATGAAGGCTGGGCCACCATAGGTGAATGGTATATAAGTCCGCTTATTGACTCAACCATTGTGGATGATTACGGCATGGATGCCATTGCTTTTTTTTCTGGCTTAGATTGGGATACACCGATTATTACAAGCACTACTGAAATATCGCGCACACGTTTTATAAATAATTATGCCAAACCTGCGCTCACATACCTTTACTTGTGGGATATGTTGGGTGACTCTTTATTTAAAAAATCGCTACAATTTTATATGAATGAGTGGAACGGTAAACATCCCGTGCCTTGGGATTTTTTTAATTGCATAAACACCGCTTCCGGAAAAAATTTAAATTGGTTTTGGAAAGCTTGGTACTTTGAACATGGCTTTCCTGATTTGGCTATTAAAGCAGCTGATAAAACTGTTGATGGCTATTCGATAACAATTGAAAGCATTGGCAACAAACCGGTGCCCATTAATATTTTTGTGACATATGCCGATGGCAGCCAGGAAAAATTGCATCGCACCGTAGAAGTGTGGAAAGATGGAAGCAAACTAAATACGGTTATCCTAAAGACAGGAAAAAAAATAAAAACACTGTCCTTGGGCGATGTGCATGATGGGGATACCAACAAGAAAAACAACACCCTTGAGTTGGGCGAATAAGGTTTTTTGATTTACAAAAGGCTATCTCCCAAAATCGTCCTGTAGTCGTACAATATCACTTTCATCAGAAGGATTTTCTGCATCGGTGTGCTGCCAAATTTCTGCCACCACGCCCCAATCTTCCAACCCAATGAGCCGGTGTCTTTCACCTTGCTGCAATTTTATTTTATCTCCTTCCTGAAGATAAATCATTTCATTTTCCTCATCAGTAAGGCTGGTGGCTACTGCTACAGATCCTCTGATACATCTCCAAATCTCAGCCCTTCGAAAATGATATTGCCAGCTTAAGCGTTTATCGGGTGCTACCAATAATATCTTCGGGCTTAACTTCTCTGATATTTTAAGTGCGTTAAAATCCTCCTCCGGAAAAAATTTTTTGGCAAACTGCTCTGCCTCTTTTTCATCAATCACATAAAAACCACCCCACGGCCTGTTATCGTCATGCGACACGGCTGTAAAATTTAATCGTTCTAAAAGTGCTGCTATGTCAGCAAAAGTTTCTTTTTTGGATTTCATTTTTTATTCTTGATTTTTTCTTCAAAATTAATGTTTGTACGCAATTTTTGCAGAATGGGTTCGGTTTATCATCAAAATAAGATATGCACTTTTATGCTATTTTCGCAAAAAATTCTGGTTCCGTAGTTCAATGGATAGAATAGAAGTTTCCTAAACTTTAGATGCAGGTTCGATTCCTGTCGGGACTACACAATGGATAAACTGATTGCAGCGGTTTATCCATTTTTATTTGTACTGTTCATTTTGGCTTTTAAAAGAAGTAGAGGTACAATTTTGAGGCCCTTTTCTCCATGCCACATCGCATCCGAATACACTAGAATAATACCCCCGTCTTTTTCCTATTTTTGCACCTCTTAAATTTTGATATGAAAATTTCGTACAACTGGCTTAAAAAATACATTGACATAAACCTTACCCCCGAAGCAATGGACGACCTGCTTACTGGCTGTGGATTGGAGGTGGAAAGTTTTGACGAAATTGAGTCGGTAAAAGGCGGGCTGCGCGGACTAGTGATTGGCGAAGTTATGGAGCGTGAAAAACATCCTGATGCCGATCGTTTAAGTGTAACACAGGTTAACGTTGGCAAGCCTGAAGCGGTTCAAATCGTTTGTGGTGCAGCTAATGTAGCCAAAGGGCAAAAAGTGCTTGTGGCTTTGCCGGGAGCAAAGTTGTTCCCATCGTTTGGCGAGCCTTTCGATATTAAAAAATCCAAGATACGCGGACAGGCCTCAGAAGGCATGATATGTGCAGAGGATGAAGTGGGATTGGGAAAATCGCATGACGGAATTATGGTGCTTGATGCTTCTGCAATTCCAGGTACGCCTGCCGCTGCATATTTTAAAATTGAAGAAGACATCGTGTTTGAAATCGGCCTCACCCCAAACCGCTCTGATGCCGCATCGCACATTGGTGTAGCACGTGATATGGTGGCTGTTATCAATACCCGATCAAAGTTTGAAGAGGGTTTCTCTCATGCAAAAGTAGAGCTGAAACTTCCTGATGTTTCAGCTTTTAAACCAAGCAATAGAAAATCAATTGTTACTGTAAGTGTTGAGGATGTTGAGGCATGCCCTCGCTATTCGGGAGTAACCATAGTTGGTTTGAAAGTGCAGGAGTCGCCATCATGGTTAAAAAACAGTTTGCTGGCCATTGGCGTAAAACCTATTAACAACATTGTTGATGTTACCAATTTTGTGATGTGGGAAACCGGTCAACCTTTACATGCCTTTGATGCTGCAAAAATTAAAGGCAATAAAGTGGTGGTTAAAAAATTGAAAAAAGAAACTGCTTTTGTTACCCTCGACTCAGTAGAAAGAAAACTAACTGGAGATGAGTTAATGATCTGCAATGAGCAGGAGCCTATGTGCATTGCTGGACTGTTTGGCGGATTACATTCTGGAGTCAGTGAAAACACTA
>JAYTNW010000100.1:0-13818 GCA_043748115.1 Bacteroidota bacterium
TAGTACATGCGTGAGGAAAAATAATTTTTACGTTCGGTTTCTGAAAATTTTACAGACTTGAGCGCAGCCGTTGAAACCGTTGTTAAAGTAATCGGCAATCCTCCTTTACGCTGTCGAAGCCATTTTACCTTTACGTGTCCATCATAAGTTTTTTCAAATGTGCTTCTTCCAATTCCAACATTTAGCCAATTGGCAATACCATAATCAAAACCCATACGCATGGTAGCTTCATCAAGCCCAAATAGTTCGTAACCCCCTCCATCAACTTCGCCAAACCGGTGAAGGATCATGAATTGCAGCACACCAGTTTTATTATTTTCTATGGAGTGTCCGTTTATAAGCCGTGTGGATTTAAAGGTGGCCGTTACAGGTTCCTTAACCGTGGTGGTGCTTTCATTCTCCAAGATTTTCAACAGGTCATCCTGCGCATAAGAGTTACTCGCCAAGGCAAGAAAGCAATAAAACAATATTGCTGCAATTTTTTTTTTCATAAAATCCGTTAAACGTTTTTTAGTAATTGTGTTCGCAACATTAAAAAAAGTTGCTTACCTTTTGAAGCACTGATGCAGTTATTTTTTTACATAAGGTTTCATATCAAACTTACATGTTACCATAACAACCTCCGCAATATTTTGCATGACCAGTTTAGGTATTTCAATTTTATGGTCCTTAAGTGCAATGTTAAAAGTGCCTTCCAATGACGGGTTTCCACCTTTTATGGTATAAGTTGCTTTATATTCCTGTGGCTGCTCCACACCATGAAGGGTTAGTGCACCTTTAACCGTTACAACATAAGTTGTGTCAGCATCGGTAATCAACTTTTCACTAATCTTTCCTTTAAAAATTGCCGAAGGAAACTTGTCACTCTCCAGATATTTTTCGTTAAAGTGCTCTTCCATCAGCGATTTCTCGAAGTGAAATGATTTAATGGCAATCATGGAAGCAACTTCTCCTTTAGCGGCATCGAGTACACATGTGGCATTGTTACTTACGGCATCAATGTTTTCTAAGGGGGCTTCAGAGAAAAAAGAAACTTTTCCTGAACCGGTATTAAAAATGGTTTGTGCTTTTAATGCAGCACTTGCAAGCAACAATGTGCCAACTATCAATATTTTTCTCATGTTTTTTATTTTTTAATTATTTATTGCCCCCTGATTTACCCAGGAGGTGATTTTAGCAATGTCGCAACTGCTCAGTTTAGCTTGGTTCTTGGGCATGGGTGAAAAACCTGGTGTATGATTAATCACTCCCAACAACTTTCCATTATCAGCATACGATTTTAAGGTAGCATAACTGTCCAGCACCACGCCTCCGTTAGCAACAGTAGTGGAGTGGCAAACGTAGCATTTTGAACTTAACACCGGCTCCATAACAAGTGAATAGGTAGCGTTGGTGGTATCACAATTAACGCTGCTACTTGGATATAATTCTTCTTCGTTATCATAATAACAACTGCTTATTAGAACAACAACTATACCTAAACAAACAACCGAGAGCATCTTCATACGCTTTTAATTATTAGGGGCGCCATCATTCACCCATTTCAAAATTTGATTTACTTGGCATTCCGGCAGCTGCGGGCTTCCTTGTGGCATGGGCTCATACCCAGTGGCATGGGAAACAGCACCGCTTAACTGCCCAGTAAACGCTACACCAGAAACATTTGCATAATCAGTCAACAATAAATCTCCGGACGGAGTAGAACCGCTATGGCACGTAATGCAGTTGTTTTGAAGAATACCTGCTATGCTACCGGAATAAGTTACGTTTATACTGTCGCACTCCTCACATCCATTGTTTTTTGCACCTTGCATAATCCATTGATATATTAAATTAATTTGCGCAGTAGTCAGTGGATTTGCCGGTGGCCTAGGCATTATTTTATCAGGATCACTTTCTGTTATTACTTCGTAAATATCGCTTCCGTTAGGGTCTCCGGCACGAACATCGGCTGTGTTGATGATGTTTTGATAAGTATCGAGAATAACCCCATCTTCATGTGTAACTGCATCATGGCATCCGCTGTAAGCACAGGAAGCGGAAAGCAAAGGCTGAATAGTGTTTTTAAAATAAATAGTGTCAGGATCACAGGTTTCCGAGGTGGTATTATTGCTATTGGAGGTTGGGGTTATTTCCGGCAGGTGCTTGCACGAAACCGCAGCTATTGCGATCAGTAAAAACAAAAAAAATACAAGGCGGCACTTTCTCATTCTATATTATGAATAGTTTGCAAATTAACTTATGGGTAATGATTTTTGATAATAATCTTTTCTAAACGGGAATAATTACCTTTTAAACAGGCTCTAATTACAAATTCATAATCAAAGATGTAACCGTTGCTTACTTTTGTTCAAAATTTACCACATGCTGTCATTTCTTTTGTTTTTAGATAACCTCGGAGGGGGAGAGTTGCTTCTAGTCATGGTTTTTGTTCTGTTCTTTTTTGGCTCCAAGAAAGTGCCTGATTTGGCCCGGGGCTTGGGACGTGCCAGTCGTGAATTTAAAGATGCAATGAATGGTGTGCAACGCGAAATCGAGAACAGTGTTTCTACCGATGTTAAAAAAGCAACTCAAAAACCAGAAATTGTAGATGATATACCGAAAAATGAGGGTGTTGATGACAAAAACAAGTAATTTTTTGCCAATACCCCCCATTTTTATACACTCATTGTAATTTTTTTTGCTTTTTTCTTGACATACCCCCTTTTTTTGATGTATGTTTGCTGCAGCTTACCGTTAAGTCAGGTTTCTTTGATGAAAAATACTAGGGTTTAAACACCGCTTTGGCAAAGAACCTTTCCTGATTCACTTCGTACAAACAATCTTTTAAACAAATATTAAGATGAGCAACATTCGTTTTCGCGCTATTGAAACCACCAATGGCCGTATTCCTGTAAAAGTAATTCCTCCAAGCAACAAGATCACGGATTACTATGGCACCAATGTGTTTAATAAAGATGCCATGTTGAAGTTTCTTCCTAAGGAGGGTTACAAAGCTGTAATGGCAGCAATTGAATCAGGCGCAAAAATTGACCGCAAAATATCCGGTGAAATCGCACATGGCATGAAAGAGTGGGCCATCAGCAAAGGAGCTACCCATTACACACATTGGTTTCAACCTCTTACAGGGAGCACTGCAGAGAAGCATGATTCCTTTTTTGAAATGAGCGATGACAGCACCATGGAACATTTTTCTGGAAGCGCTTTGGTGCAACAGGAGCCTGATGCAAGCAGTTTTCCAAATGGTGGAATACGCAACACCTTTGAAGCGCGTGGTTACACAGCATGGGATCCAAGCTCACCAGCATTTATTATGGAAAGCCCAAACGGACGTACCTTGTGCATACCTACTATTTTTGTATCCTACACCGGTGAAACGCTAGATTATAAAGCACCTTTACTAAAAGCACTTCATGCGTTAAATGATGCTGCGGTTGAAGTGGCGCAATATTTCGATAAAGACATTACGCGCATTACTCCTACATTGGGAATTGAACAAGAATATTTCTTGGTGGATGCAGCACTGTTTTATGCCCGACCTGATTTGGCTATTGCAGGCCGCACCGTATTCGGACACTCTCCTGCAAAAGGACAACAACTCGAGGATCATTATTTTGGATCTATCCCTGATCGCGTAAATGCATTTATGCACGATTTTGAGATTGAGTCTTACAAGTTGGGTATTCCATTAAAAACACGACACAATGAAGTAGCTCCAAGCCAGTTTGAGTGCGCTCCTATATTTGAAGAGATCAACTTAGCGGTTGACCACAATCAACTGCTGATGGATGTAATGGACAAGGTAGCACGAAGACATAATTTTAAAGTGCTGTTTCATGAAAAACCTTATGCTGGAATAAACGGCAGTGGTAAACACAACAACTGGAGCATGGGTACCAACACAGGCAAAAACTTATTGTCACCGGGTGGTAATCCCAAATCGAATTTAATGTTTCTTACCTTTTTTATAAATACGATAAAAGCTGTTTACGAACATGCTGATCTGCTGCGTGCAAGTATCGCTTCTGCCAGCAACGACCATCGCTTGGGAGCTAATGAGGCTCCTCCTGCTATTGTAAGTATTTTTTTGGGGGCGCAGTTGAGCAAGGTGTTGGATGAGATTGAAAAGAAAGTGGGTAACACCAAAATGAGTGCTGAAGAGAAAACCAACCTTAAGCTGAACATTGGTAAAATTCCTGAGATTTTATTGGATAATACAGACAGAAACCGTACCTCTCCTTTTGCATTTACAGGAAACAAATTCGAGTTTCGTGCAGTTGGATCTTCTGCCAACAGCAGCAATGCCATGACCGTTTTAAATACCATTGTTGCCAATCAGCTGGCTACCTTTAAAAAAGAAGTAGATGCATTGATCAAAAAGAATGTAAAAAAAGACGAAGCAATTTTAAGAATACTGCGTCAATACATTGTGGAAACAAAGGCTATTCGTTTTGAGGGTAATGGATACAGTGAGGAGTGGGCCAAAGAAGCGAAAAAACGAGGGCTTTCCAATCATCAAACCACACCTGTTGCGTTAGATGCTTTCGTGAGTAAAAAATCGCTGAAGCTTTTTGAAGATAATCACATCTTCACTCACCGTGAAGCTGAAGCCCGTCATGAGATCATGCTGGAAACCTATATTAAAAAAATTGAAATTGAAAGTAGGGTGATGGGCGACCTCGCCATTAATCATATTATTCCTTGCGCTTTTAAATATCAAAATTTCTTAGCAGAAAACGTAGATAACTTAAAAGATTGCGGTTTAAAGGCTGATGCGTACAGCACTCAAATGGACCTGATTAAAGCCATAAGCGAGCATGTGAACACCATCAAAAAAAATACCGATGCAATGATAACAGCTCGCGAACGCGCCAACAACTTGCAAAATATAAGAGACAAAGCAATTGCCTATTGCGATAAGGTGAAAGCATTTTTTGATGTGATACGCGATAACGTTGATGCACTTGAAATGATTGTGGATGATGAAAGTTGGCCTATGGTTAAATACCGTGAGCTTGTAACACTTCGTTAACCCCCTAATAATAAAAACAAAAAAACCGCAACAGGAGTTCCTGTTGCGGTTTTTTTGTTGTACTATTTACTCGGACACTTTGGTAAACCGTGCCAACATTTCTTTCTTTCCTGCTATCAATCGAATGATATAATTTCCTGAAGAGAGTGCTTTAACATCAAGATATGATTTTTGATTCCCTTTAATCTGCATTCCTTTTGACTCACTAAAAATTTCTTTCCCTTGCAAATCACAAATGCTCACTAAAACATTTGCTGTTGACGGTAAATAATATCCAAGTTCAATTCTATTGCTTGCCGGATTAGGCGATACTGTAAATGAACCTTTAGTTTCAATTTCTGTTATCCCTGTTGTTCCTCCTCCGGTTACAAGAATGTCATCAACCGCAAGTAAATTATCATCGTTGGAGTTATGGTGAAACGATATATAGATGGTTTGTCCAACATACTGAGCTAGGCTAACACTAAAAGGTCGCAAAACCCCGGCTAATCTTGAAGAGTCCGTATCATACTCTATATAAGTTCCGTCTAGTCCGTGAACGAAACCGGGAGAAAAGGTATAGGCGCTGTAATTGCCACCATTTGCACTAGCGCCTGAAACATACTCTGCGGCTACAAACAGGGTGTCAGTAAAATCATAAGGATAATTTGAAAGTGTTGAAACCACTACTTGATATCCATCCAAATAATACGGTGTTTGGTATGGAGCCGATTTCCAGGATAAAACACTATTAGTATCACTGATTTGAATTGGAGGTGTAATTAAATAATTGGAAGCAACTCCGGGAGGATTAAACCATGAATTACTCAACATACATCCCGTTGAATCATTACTGCCAATAAACCCCTCTGACCAAACCCAATTTGGACCCAATGCTGGGGTATTATCAGCAAGCACATCATCATCAAAATCAATCCAATTGGTATCATTACCATTCATATATAAAAGATAATTAGCAGTAGGGTCAACATCAAAGTTTTCAAAAAGCAAGGTATCTGTTTGCGCTTTTGAGAAAAGCGATAATGCCAGGCAACCAATAAGTGTATAGATTTTTTTCATTTTTATTTTATTTAAAATTTCAAAGCTAAAATAGGTAATTATTTATTCCGCTTTAAAACCCTAAAATTCCATGCCTTCGCATGCTTACCATTTGTTGTCCATAACTGTGGAAATACTTGCGCTGCATTTTTAGTTATTTTACCTTTGACGTTCACTTTCTTTTAAAATATGCCAACATTTAACGGTCCTTTAAAATCAAAACTGCCCAAAACCGGAACCAGCATTTTTTCTGTCATGTCATCACTTGCGGTTGAACATAAGGCTATTAATTTATCACAGGGTTTTCCCGGGTTTGACATATCAATGGATCTGGTTAATTTGGTGAACAAATACATGAAGCAGGGCTTTAATCAATATGCTCCCATGCCCGGTATTTTACCCTTGCGCGAACGCATTGCTGAAAAAGTGCAAAAACAATACTCTGCTGTTTACAACCCCGACAAAGAAATTACCATTACAGCCGGTGGCACACAAGGCCTTTATACAGCCATAGCATGTAGCATTCGTGAAAAAGACGAAGTTATTATTTTCGATCCGGCATACGATTGCTATGCTCCAGCTGTTGTGCTGGCAGGTGGTGTTCCTGTTCATGTTGAACTAAAATATCCCGATTTTCATATTGACTGGAACGATGTGAAAAAACTTATTTCCCAACGCACTCGCATGATTATTATTAACACGCCTCACAACCCTTCTGGCGCTGTGTTAAGTGCTAAAGACATGCAGATGCTGGAAAAACTCACTACAAAAACCGATATTCTTATTTTAAGCGATGAAGTGTATGAACACGTGATTTTTGACGGATATGAACACCAAAGCGTAATGCGATATCCCAAGTTGGCCGAACGTAGTTTTGTCATATTTTCTTTCGGGAAAACTTTTCACACTACCGGATGGAAGATGGGGTACTGCATTGCTCCCGAAAATTTAACGGCTGAGTTTAGAAAGGTGCATCAATTTATGGTTTTTTCGGCCAATACTCCTGTGCAATATGCGTATGCTGATTTTATGTCTGATGAAAAAAACCACTCTGGTATCGACAGTTTTTATCAATCTAAGCGTGATCGTTTTTTGCGGTTAATACAGGGTTCACGGTTTAAACCATTGGGGTGTTCAGGTTCCTACTTTCAGCTGTTACATTATTCAAAAATTACTCAAGAAAAAGATATAGACTTTGCCGTTCGCCTCACCAAAGAAAATGGCGTAGCCTCCATCCCTGTTTCAGCTTTTTATAAAAATGGTACCGATCACAAACTGCTGCGTTTTTGCTTTGCCAAAGATGATGAAATGCTGGAGCGCGCTGCAGAAAAACTTATGGCTGTGTAATTATTCTTATCTGGTTTTATTACCATAATGGCTGTGGTTAAGTTTTAGAACGATTACCTGCTTTTTTGCAAAAGTTTAATATGTTTGTTGTGAATAAACACATACACGCATTAAACCTTTCCACACCATGAGCACATTACGCATCACCACTGTTCAAACAAACCTTGTTTGGCAAAATGCTGCAAAAAATCTGAAGAACTTTTCCGGCTTACTAAAGTCAATGAAACCCGGCAGCACCGATATTCTTGTTTTACCCGAAATGTTTAACACCGGCTTTACGATGAATGCCAAAGCTATGGCCGAAAAATCGGATGGCCCCACTATGCAATGGATGTCAAAAACAGCCAATGAAAAAAACACTGTAGTGTGTGGTAGCTTAATTATAGAAGAAGGCGGGCATTACTATAATCGTTTAATATGGATGAGTCCCGGTGGCGCTCATGCCCATTATGATAAAAGACATTTGTTCCGAATGGCCCATGAAAACAATACGTATAAAGGCGGAAGCAAAAAGCTAATCCTGCTTTATAAAGGATGGCGGATCTCAACCTTTATTTGTTATGATTTGCGCTTCCCTGTGTGGATGCGTAATAAACATGAGTATGACTGTGCAATTGTAGTGGCCAACTGGCCTGAAAAAAGAAGTTTTGCCTGGAAACAATTGCTTATTGCACGTGCAATTGAGAACCAAGCCTTTGTGGTAGGTGTAAACCGTATTGGAAAAGATGGCAATAAAATAAATTATGCTGGCGATTCTTTGGTGCTCGATCCCCTTGGCAAGAAAATCAACAAAACAAAATCAAATACCGAAAAAGTGGAAACGGTGACGTTAAATTTTGACACGCTGGAAGAGTTGCGCCACAGTTTTCCGGTTGCTGATGATGCTGATACGTTTACGGTACAATTTTAATTAAGACTACGCTAGCATGGAGTTGGATGTTGCTGGGCTGTTAACTGAAGTGAAACTACGTTTTACAAGAAGTTCGGGTAAAGGCGGTCAAAATGTAAATAAGGTTTCCTCTAAGGCAGAACTTTACTTTGATGTAAACGCATCGCTGTTTTTGGATGAAGAGCAGAAGGTTATGGTACTTGAGAAAAACGGTAATATTATTAGTGATAAGGGAATTTTAAAACTTACTTCCAGTGAAGCGCGCACACAATTGGAGAACAAAAAAACCATTAAGGAAAAATTTATAGCTCTGCTTAAAAAAGCGCTCACTAAAAACAAAAAGCGCAAACCCACCAAAATTCCATTTCAGGTAAAAGAAAAAAGGCTGGAAGGAAAAAAGATAAAAAGCGAAACAAAAAAACTACGCAGCAAAATTATTTAACAACACCTGTTTACAAATTACCAGCATTATACTTCATATGAAAAAAATAACATTCGCCTGTCTGATAGCTCTTCTGTGGAGCTGTAACCGTTCTACAAAAACCAATATGGATACAACAACCAATACAGCCATTAACGAAAATTTTGATGGGTATAAAAATGCTTTTGTGGAGAGGCTATGGGAAATGTACCCCGGTTGGGCCACAGAAATTGGATACCATAAATATGATGGCAAATTAATGGTGAACGATGAAGCCTACAGAAACCGCCAATTGCTTTTTGTAAAAGCCGAACAGGACTCTTTAGCAGCGTACGATATGAATAAGATCTCTGACTTGAATAAAATTGATGCTGAATTAATATCGAATTTTTTAAAATCTACGCAATGGAATATTGAAAAATTAAGATATTGGGAGTGGGATCCATCCTCCTACAACGCCTGTGGCGGCTTTTCTTATATATTGAGTGAAAGCTATGCCAGTTTAGAAGAAAGACTTTCCAGCTTAAACACAAAACTAGAGCATGTTCCCGCTTTTTATGACGCGGCAAAAAAGAACATTACAAATTCCTCAATTGAGCATACACAATTGGCCATTGACCAAAATTTAGGCGGTGTTGCCGTATTTGAAACAGATATTTTAGATAGCTTAAAAGTTTGCAAATTAGATGATGTCACCAAAAAAACAATAAAAGAACGATGTAAGTTAGCAGCAACGGCCGTGCATGGGTATGTGGATCACCTTAAGACCATTAAAAATGATCAGCCCAGGGGTTTTCGTCTTGGCCAAGCGCTATATCCAGAAAAATTTGCATTTGATATACAAAGTGAATATTCGTCTGACCAAATTTACAATTCTGCTTTAGAAAGAAAAAAATATTTGCATGAGCAAATGTTCAGTCTGAGCAAACTGCTTTGGCCAACCTATTGTGGAGCATTAACCTTGCCTTCTGATTCGCTGGCTGTTATTCGCAAAATGATTGACACGTTGTCTATCCGGCACACCACACCGCAAGCCTTTCAATCTACTATAGAAAAACAAATACCTGAACTGGAGGCGTTTATTAAGGCAAAAAATTTAATATACATTGATCCGGCAAAACCGTTGAAAGTAAGAAAAGAACCTGCTTACATGGCAGGTGTTGCAGGTGTATCCATTAGCGCACCGGGGCCTTATGATAAAAACGGAAACACATATTACAATGTAGGGTCGTTAGCAAATTATAGCAAAGAGCAGGCAGAAAGTTACCTGCGCGAATACAACGATTATATTTTACAAATACTCAACATTCACGAAGCTATTCCCGGCCATTACACGCAGTTGGTATATAGCAACAACTCCCCCAGTATTATAAAATCTGTTTTTGGCAATGGAGCCATGATTGAAGGATGGGCTGTGTACGGAGAGATAATGATGCTTGAAAACGGATATGGCAGCGACCCAAAATCAAAATCCACAGAGGCTACCCCTGAAATGTGGCTTATGTATTATAAGTGGAATTTAAGAGCCGTGTGCAATACAATCTTAGATATTGGGGTTCACTCCCGCAACATGACAAAAGAAGAAGCGCTCACGCTTTTAACGCAGCAAGCTTTTCAGCAAACGGCAGAGGCAGAAGGAAAATGGAAACGTGTTACTTTAACCAGCGTACAATTGTGCAGCTACTATACAGGCTTTAAAGAAATTTGTGATCTTAGGGAAGAATACCGAAAAAAAATGGGTGACAAGTTTAATCTGAAAGAATTTCACGAAAAGTTTCTTAGTTATGGTAGCTCTCCTGTTAAGTTTATTCGGGAAATGATGCTAAAGCAATAAAATTAATTTTCATTATCCGGTTCAACATTCTCAAGCACCATTTTTTTATAGACAGCTTCCAAACTGGATTCGCTACGGCCAAACGCTATTGATAAAAATTGCAGGTCGTTGGTTTGTGCTATGCTACGTTTAAAATATTGTATTTCCTTTTGGCTCCATGGTTCATGCGAACGGTAATGGATTTTGCGCAGTTGCTGTACTTTTTCTGAGATGGCTTCAGCGGTTCTCTCAATAGGCAAAAGACTAATGGCGGTTTGTAATGCCATACGGGCATTTGCGGTAAGATGGTTGAAAGTTGATGCAGAAAAAAATTGTTCTACCTCTGCATTCATTTCACGGTTAACATGTTTGTTAAAATAGGCGAGCAACACTGGCCCAACAGCATTGTATTTTACAACGCCATGTAGAACTCCGAAAAAAGATAGCGATTGTGCCGCCTCATCATTTGCGTTTCGCTCATTTCCGACCAACGCTTTTCCCAGTACAGCATGCGACAATCTCACCCCTTTTTTGCGCATTTCATTAACATATTTTTCAATGTTTTTATCTCCTAATATGTCTTCAAAATTGGCTTTGGGCGGTGAGGTAAAATTTGTTTTTTCTTTGTGGATAGCCTTTAAAAATTCCTTTCCGTATTTATCCATTTTATTTTGTGATACCCCAGTAATGTTAAGCATTTCTGCTTCATTAGTCGGCCTATAAGTGACCATGGCGTTTAAGGTTGCATCACTAAAAATAATGTAGGGAGCAAAACCCGTTTGTACAGAAAAATCTTTTCTTAATTGTCTTAACTCTTCAAATAAATTGTCAGGGCTTTCACTAACGGTTGCCAAAGGCGCAAGAGATGATTTATATTTTTTCTGTTTTTTATCTATCATTGTTGCCTGCACAAAATGGATAGATGATTTACCAAACAACACCTGCTTTCCAAATGCTGTTACTTTTAATGAATAACTTTCGTCATATGCAATCTCTATTAATCCCAGTTGTAACATTTGCATGAGGTACGACTGCCACATTTCAAACGAGAGCTCTTTACCTGCGCCATATGTTTTTATTTTGTCATACCCTCTCTCCAGTACATCGCCATTTCGGGAACCGCGCAAAACGTTAATGAGCATATTAAAGCTCGCTTTTTCATCCATTCGTGATATGGCTGACAAGGCCTTTTGTGCTGTTAAAGTGCCATCAATATAGCGAGGAGGATTTAAGCACACATCACAGTTGCCACAATTTTGTGTAATGCTCTCCGAAAAATAATTGAGCAGGATTTTCCTCCGGCAAATTCCTGCTTCTGCATACTCCTGAATTAATTTTAGCTTTTGCGTGTTCAATTCGCGCTGTCCGCTGGCATCAGCAAATTGCTGCAGCATAATTAAATCACTGATGTTGTAATAAAAAACCGTCTCTGATTTTAAACCATCACGTCCCGCCCTGCCTATTTCCTGATAATAACTCTCCATGTTTTTTGGCATGTTGTAATGCACAACATATCGAACGTTAGATTTATCTATTCCCATCCCAAAAGCAATGGTAGCAACCATCACCTTTACATCGTCTCTAATAAATGCTTCTTGAACATTGTTACGCGAGGCCGCTTCCATGCCACCATGATAATAAGCGCATTTTATACCTGCTGCCATCAGTTTTTCAGCTACATTTTCTGTTGTTTTTTTTGAAAGACAATAAATAATGCCAGCGTCATTTTTATAGCGCATTGCTAGTGACTCTATTTCGCTCATGCGTTGCTTAGAGTTCACGCCTTTGCGCACTGTTAACGTCAAATTAGCCCTGTCAAAAGAAGAAATGAAAACTTTTGCATGTTCTATCTGCAGTTGTGTGGTAATGTCTTTACGTGTAATTTTATCGGCAGTAGCCGTTAATGCAATCACGGGCGCGTGAGGGAATTTTTTCTTCAGGAATTGAAGTTGTTTGTATTCTGGCCTAAAATCGTGACCCCACTGGCTGATACAATGTGCTTCATCAATGGCTATCATAGAAACATGTACTTCGTTCAGAAAATTATCACGCATTCGCACCAACGTTTCAGGGGCAATGTATAAGAGCTTTAACTTTCCATTTCTGCACTTTTCTTTAACTGAATGTATGTCTGATATTGACAAGGTAGAGTTAATGTACTCCGCTTCGACTCCATTCGCTTTTAAGGCCTGCACCTGATCTTTCATTAATGCAATGAGTGGAGAAATTACCAATGCTGTACCTTCTTTTGCAAGTGCCGGTATCTGAAAACACAAGGATTTGCCTCCGCCTGTAGGCATTAGCAGCAACGTATCCTGATTATTTAGCAGGTTGTTGATCACCTCCTCCTGCATCGGACGAAAAGAATCATAACCAAAATATTTCTTAAGTATTTCTTTCGGGCTTTCCAGATCTGTCATAAAGCAAATTAACGTTTTTCTAGGTTATCCTCTTTCAATTGAAAAGCGCGATGAGTAGATTTTACTATGATCTCATCGCGCTTTCATTTATTCTTGAATGACCGATTATGCTTTTTTACCTAGCATTAAAAAATCGTTCACCACAATTTCGGTTATGTATTTTTTTTCTCCATCCTTGCCGGTGTAAGTGCGGCTGGTCAGTTTTCCCTCAATGGCAATTTCACTTCCTTTTTCTAAATAACGCTCGGCAATTTCAGCTGATTTTCCCCACAAAACCAGGTTGTGCCAGCATGTTTCAGTTATTTTTTCACCCTTTTGATTTTTGTAGGTTTCATTGGTAGCTAAATTAATACGAGCCACTTTTTTGCCTGTTTCAAATTCTTTTACTTCAGGGGTGTTGCCTACGTTGCCGATAAGTCTTACGCTGTTTCTTAAATTGTTCATGATACTGTGTTTTTAATTTATTTATATATTATTTGTTTCTTGTGTGTTATCAAACAAAACGGCTTGTTCGATTTAACGGTGCAAAGATGCGGTGGTCTCAAAAAATTAGTCGGATTTTTTCCGTTTAGTTCTGAAAATAAACGTTTGCATCCGTTTGTTATCGGTTAGGTTTTTTAGGTTGTAAGGCTACTTTTCCCTCTACTATTTCTATTTCATTATCTTAATAATTCCGTTTAAAACTTTTCCCTCCTCTGCAAGCAACGGGTTATTAACTTTGCAACTTTGTACGTTGTTGATCCTGTTATTTCTGTATCCAAACCACTATCATTTAGGCTTAGTTCCCGTTCATGCGCAACCTGTTTCTGTTTCTCTGGCGTAATTATTTTTTCCTGCTCTTTGTACTGCTGGAGGTGG
>JAYTNW010000101.1:0-4075 GCA_043748115.1 Bacteroidota bacterium
CGATGTTCAAGTTTTTATTTCTTATGGAGACAACACCTTTGTTGATGACAATGTGCGCACCTCCTATTCGGGAGAATACTCCTTCCGTGGACTTCAAAAAGGTAAATACACCTTATTTGTTTACACGGAATGCGACACCTGTAATTTCAACCAGGCTCCGGTTATACAGCACTTCGAGGTTACTTCCAACAAACAGGATGCTGTGTTACCTGATTTTGTTATCTACAATTAATCCGGCCATTCCTTTAGCTACTATGCCCCCTTTACAAACTATAAACAGTGCTGTTAACGGCTTTAATGCCATCAGCCTTGCTGACCTTGACTCAGTTAAACTGATGAACAGGGTTGACTCCAAGTTTGTATTTAATATTGCAGTGTTCGAAAACATTTTAATAGAATTACAAGAAAATTATTCTATACTTGAGATTGAAAGCAAAAGGGTTTTTAAATATGAGTCGCTTTATTTTGACACACCGGAATATCAACTTTACAAACACCACCACTGCGGCAAACCGGCAAGGGTTAAGGTGAGATACAGGAAATATGTGGATTCCGATCTAGTATTTTTTGAAGTGAAGAAAAAAACAAAAGCAGGACGTACAGATAAACACCGCATAGTTCAACCACAGATTAGCACTACCATTCAGGAAAGCGAAGCTGCTCTACTCGAAAAAATGAATGTACAGTTACCAAATCTTGAAGAAAAGGTATGGGTTTACTTTGACCGTATTACAATGGCTTCAAAAGGCACACAGGAACGGATAACAATTGACATGAACCTTGCATTAGAGGACAGTCATCAAAAAAAATATTTTCCTAACATCATCATTGCTGAGGTAAAACAAGAAAGATACTCGCGCATCAGCAAATTTGTAGAAGTGCTTCGCAAAAGAAATATACCAGAACTTAGCATTAGCAAATATGCATTATCAGTGGTAACGATGAAAGAAGGAGTTAAAAAAAACAACTTCAAGGCCATGATTAACAAACTAAACAAAATACACAACGCTTAAATGGAAACTACGGATCAGATAGAATCAATTGCACAATCAGCAGACATGACGGATTTCTTCATCCGGTTTCTGCTCAACTTTGCCAGTATATTTATTATAGTAAGGCTAATTTACTACCCCAAACATAAAAACAACGATTTTCTTTTTAACTTTTTCCTATTTAACATCATCAACTTCCTAATTTGTTTTCTGCTAAGCACAGCTAAAATAAAAATGGGATTTGCATTTGGTCTTTTCGCCATCTTCTCCATCCTTCGATATCGTACTGTAGCTGTTCCTGTTCGGGAAATGGGGTATTTCTTTATCAGCGTTACATTAGGCATCATCAATGCGCTGGGCTCGTTGGAAGACCACATGTTGCAACTTTACTTAGCCAACGGCATTATCATGATACTTACGTATGTGCTTGACAGGCAGGTAGCATTAAAGCACGAAAATTATAAGGAGATCGTATATGAACGCATTGACCTTATCCATACCGACAAACGAAAAGAAATGCTGGCTGATATTTACACACGCACGGGATTGAATGTGCACCGCGTTGAATTCGTAAAAATTGATTTCCTGAAAGATGTAGCCTACATCCATGCTTTTTATTTTTCAGATGTAAATGATGCCCCAACTGCAGGACTTGACGATGACGATGATTAACAAAAAACTACTCTTAACGGTTATTATCCTTACCGGAACATTAGCTGATCTCACCGCCCAGGAGAATGATTTCCAGGCTTGGGGAGGGATAGGCGCAGTGGTTGATATAACCAAGAAAATTGACATTGAAGGAAGCTATGAATTGCGTTACCAGAATAACGCACAGGAATTCGATGTTTCCTATTTTTCCGCATCAACAGGTTACAAGATTAGCAAACACCTTTCAGCCGGTGCTGATATTAGATACGGCACCAATAAAGTGTGGGATCGTTTCAGATACGGCCTCTCGTTGGGAATTAAAAAAGGTGTAAAGAATTTTCAGTTTTCCGGGCGATTAAAATACGAGTACGAACATTTTATACAAACTATACCAGAAATTGGGCAGTTCCCTTCACGCAACAATTTTCGGGTTCGTCTTCAGGCTGAATACAAATGGCGGAAAAATGTAAAACTATTTATCAGCACTGAGCCGCTGTATCGCATAACTGACCACAAAAACTTCGTCCAACGTATTCGTAACATTGCTGGCACATCGTGGGAGTTTTATAAAAACCATGCGTTAGAAATTTCATGGTACTACCAACCTGAATATACCGTTGCAGGCATACACGATTTTACGGCACACATTTTAAGCGTTGCTTACACTTGGAGCATACCAAAAGCCAGTAAAAAGGCGAAGACCACTGATAGCAAAGTGAAGAAATAATTTTTTAACATCCCGATTTTTTCTTTTAATTTTGCTGTACAATTCAATTCGAATAAAAAACCTAATCCTTTACTTTCTTATGAAAAAATTGCATTTATTTATTTCATTGTTTTTGGTGATGATCACTTGCAGCAAAACATTCTCACAGTCGGACATGAAAGAATTTAAGGCTGGGCACATTTTTTACATTAGCTTACCTGATTACATGAGTAGAACCACTGGCTTAAACAGTGCTGCTACCATACAATACAAAAGTGAGGTAAAGGATGTTTATGGTTTTGTGATAGAAGACAATAAAGAAGAGTTGAAATTAGCTGAACTTAATTACACCTCGCTAAAAGAATTTTACGAAGATTTTATAAAAGACTTTTTAAAAGATGAGGACAAACGTAAAATATCCAAAGAACAGTACAAGACCATTGGCACCACAAACTTTGTAGAATGTGAGGCATCGTACTACGACCTGGAAGCCAAAGTGGGCATCTGTTATATTATTGGCATTGTAGA
Source organism: Bacteroidota bacterium (assembly GCA_043748115.1). Lineage (GTDB taxonomy): Bacteria > Bacteroidota > Bacteroidia > AKYH767-A > OLB10 > OLB10. The sequence goes on from JAYTNW010000101.1 coordinate 2,878, forward strand.
AACACCTTCTTCATACTATAAAATACTTTCATGGTCAACACAAGAAAACAAGGAGAAGTTTAAAGCCGATTTTCAGAAAATTATATACAGCTTAAAAGACTAACATCAATTTGATTTATCAGGCCTATTGGAAAAGGAAGTATATATTTTAGGCATTGAATCGTCTTGTGATGAGACCTCGGCAGCGCTAAGTGTTGGCAGCAGGTTATTATCCAACATCATTGCCGGTCAAAAGGTGCATGAAGCTTATGGTGGTGTTGTTCCCGAACTGGCTAGCCGTGCTCATCAAGCCAATATTATACCTGTGGTGCAACAAGCATTACAAGCAGCCGGTGTTGCAAAAGAAAAAATAAGTGCGGTAGCATTTACACGTGGCCCCGGTTTGATAGGAAGTTTGATGGTTGGCGTATCGTTTGCCAAATCATTTGCCGCAGCGTTACATCTACCACTTATTGAAGTAAACCATATGGAAGCGCATGTGCTTGCTAATTTTGCTTCTAATGATCTCGGCAGCGCTCCACCCTTTCCGTTTCTTTGTTTAACTGTATCGGGAGGACATACTCAAATTGTGCTTGTGCATTCCGCCTTAAAAATGGAAGTGATTGGAGAAACGTTAGACGATGCAGCCGGTGAGGCTTTCGACAAAATATCCAAGATACTTAACCTCCCTTACCCAGGTGGGCCTATACTCGACAAACTTGCTGCTCAAGGAAATGCAATGAGATTTACATTTCCTGTTTCGCAAATGAAGGAACTCAACTATTCTTTTAGCGGATTAAAAACATCGGTACTTTATTTTATTAAAAAAGAAACTGCTGCCAACCCTGCCTTTATTGAAGAAAACTTGGCTGACCTCTGCGCCAGCGTTCAGCACACTATTGTTCAAACACTTTTGTTGAAGTTAAAAAAGGCAGCAGCGCAAACCAACATTACCCACATTGCTATTGCAGGCGGAGTATCTGCCAACAGCGGATTAAGAAAATCGTTGCAGGAACTTGCCATTCAAAAATCGTTGACTGTTTACATACCTCCCTTTAGTTTGTGCACTGACAATGCCGGAATGATATGCATTGCGGGGTATTACAAATATTTAGCGGGTTCCTTTACGGGATTGGATGCCTCTCCCCTTCCAAGAATGGCCATTTAATAGTTATAATTAAGGTCTTTAACACCAATATATCCCTTTAATTTACAAGGA
>JAYTNW010000102.1:0-6077 GCA_043748115.1 Bacteroidota bacterium
CCAATGTAAAATTGCTTATCAAATCCGAAGGCATTGGTTACATAGCCCGGATCAATTTTAGCCCACTGACTGCGGTAGGTATTCATTATTCTATAATCACCATTATAATCTCCTGTGGATGCAGGATTAAGGGTGAGTGGAGAATTATAAAACTGGGAAAAATGTACATCCTGCGAGGCAGCCAATAACGGTAATAATACCAAGGCCACAAGCAGTTTAAATATTCTCATCAGGCTTCTTTCTTCTAATTAACAGCCTAAAAATATAGTATTTAAGGCAAATGCGAAAACAAATTTATCGAACGGTATTTTTTTACTCCCAAAGCCATTTCAATGGAGAGTACTTCGGTTCTTTAGTGAGGTTAAATTTATCAATGGCATTTTTTTGAAGATGAAGACTCATTTCGGCAATGCTATCGGTTATCAAAAGCATACTAAACTCACTGCGTAAAGCCGTTTTTTCTCTGTCAAAAACTTCAAACTGCTCAATCACCGGTTTCCAGTAGTCAATCCCCATCAACACCACAGGAAAATCGCTCACTTTTTTGGTCTGTATAAGGGTAAGCGCTTCAAACATTTCATCAATAGTTCCAACGCCACCTGGCAAAACCACAAACCCATAGGAATATTTAAACATTAAAACTTTACGCACAAAAAAATGGTCAAACTCTACCGTTACATCAAGATATGGATTAGGAATTTGCTCTTTGGGTAACACAATATTACACCCTACAGAAATGCCACCGGCCTCTTTCGCTCCTCTATTGGCAGCCTCCATAATTCCGGGGCCACCGCCTGTCATTACGGTAAAACCCAGTTGGCTTATGGCCTTGGCCACCTCTATGCCTAATTGATAATAAGGATGATCTTCTTTGTAACGGGCCGATCCAAAAACCGCTACACATGGCCCCACAAAATGTAGTTTTCTAAATCCTTTTATAAACTCTTTAACCACTTTAAAAGTAAAAAGCAATTCTTTAACGCGTGATTGTCTTCCTTGTAAAAACTTGTTTTCAGATTGATTGGCCATATATTTCAGTTTTATATTATTAATTCAAATACTGACAAAAGCAGCAACATTAAACCTTAAAGATGACAAGTTTTTATAAACTTTCCTTCGTTGAAAAAACCAAGAAATATCATAAAAAATGACCAGTAAACATTAAGCCTCATCATGTAATTTTACAACCCTAAACTTATAAATAAATACAAATGAAAAAGAAAATCGTAATGCTGGCCTTAGTAGCAGGTGCATTTGTTCAACAAGCAAATGCCCAAAAGGGAGGAATTTTATTGTACGGTGATTTTAACTTTACCTCACAAACGAACAAGGTTGAGCAGGATTTCGGTGGTGGTACTATTTCCTACAAAAACAAATCCACATCAGGAACTTTCGCCCCTGGAATTGGATATGGAGTAACTGAAAATATCATTGTAGGGCTAAACATTGGAATTACGAGCCAAACGGTTAAACCAGACGGTGGAGACAAATCAACATCTAGCATGTTTGCTGCAGGTCCTTTTGTACGTTACACCAAGAAATTGGGTGGCATTTTCTCTGTTTATGGCCAAGCTAATTTATCATACGTTGGTGGTAAGGAGACGGTAGAAGATGGTTATTTCACTTACGACACCAAATTAAGTGGTGTGGATTTCAACATTACTCCAAACTTTGGGGCTGATTTAGGAAAAGGTTGGGGGCTTGATTTTGGATTTGGCTCAATCGGTTTTTCATCCATCACCAATAAAATTGACGATGCCGATTCTAAATCTACCACATCAGGATTTGAATTAGACTTGTCAGGTAGCAGTGTACGTGTAGGTGTTTCTTACATGTTCGGTGGCGGAAGCGCAGAATAATATTTTACCTTCAACACAAAAAATGCACTCCAAAAGAGTGCATTTTTTATTTTAAGGAGCTTGTGTTGCATTTTAATGTGGCAGGAATTAACGTTGCATAAGGCATTTGACAAATGCATTTTTTTACATTTGCAGACATGAAAATTTGCAGTAGCTACATCCTAGGCTTGTGGGTCGTTTTTTGTTTTTTCACCTACCCCTCCAATGCGCAGCTCGATCGCTATTCCGCTAAAGATAATTCATATTATTGGAAAAACAGACCTCCATTTGCCGGCTACTGGCAGCAAGATGTATATTACAAAATCAAAGCTACAATTGATGAAAAAACGGATATCATTTCTGGAGAGGAAGAGCTTACTTATAGAAACAACTCCCCCGATACATTAAAGGAAGTATTTTTTCATCTCTATCAAAATGCTTTTACCCCTCACTCCTATCTTGACGATTTGACCACGCTTAATCGCGTAAATTCACAATATGGAAAATATGAGTCCCAAGGATTAGGCATAACAATAGATCAAATAAATTTAACCAACATGAATGGGACGAGTAATGACAGTCCGGTTAAAATCACCATTGACAACACCATCTTAAAAGTACATCTTCCTCAAGGCCTTCTCCCGGGCAAAGAATTAACGTTTTCCATTTCTTTCAAAACTTACTATGACAGAGGTTCACAACGAAGGCGAATGCAAGTGTATAATTCTTGGGGGAATAAACATTACAATGGATGCCAGTGGTTCCCTAAACTAAGTGTATATGATAGAAAGATTGGATGGGACACCCAGCAACATTTGGGAAAGGAGTTTTACGGCAATTTTGGCGACTTTGATGTAGAACTAACCTTTGCCAACCAGTATATTCTGGAAGCAACAGGCACACTAACAAACGAAACAGAAGTGCTCCCTGGTGAATTGCGCGCAAAACTGGATATTAAAAATTTTGCCGAACGAAAACCCGGGGCACCGCCAACAGTGGTGATAGTTCCTAACGGCACCACTAAAACCTGGAAGTACCACGCTGAAAATGTACATGATTTCGCATTTACTGCCGACCCTACCTACCGATTAGGCAAAGTAACATGGAACGGCATACGTTGTATAGCTATTGCCTGCGAGCCTAACGCTTGGGGGTGGCAAAACGCTGCCGATTACACCTCCAAAATTGTAGAGGTTTATTCACGTGATTTTGGCGCCTATGCTTACCCAAAAATGGTGGTTGCTGATGCACGAGATGGAATGGAGTACCCCATGCTCACCTTATGTAGTGGTTCTGATCCCGGGTTTCGCAGCCTGTTATGCCATGAGATTGGGCACAATTGGTTTTACGGCATGGTGGGCAGTAACGAAACCTATCGTCCAATAATGGATGAAGGATTTACGCAGTTCATTAATGCATGGGCTTTATCCAAACTTGAAGGCACCCGCATTAATGGCCAATATAAACCGTTACAATTGAAACCATCAACCCCTTTAACCCATCAGTACAATACCGCTTACTCCAATTACCTACACGCTGCCGTTGCTGATGAAGATGGATGGATAAACACGCATAGCGATATGTTCACCAATGCCCTTGGTCACGGAGGTGGCTATGGCATGGTTTATAGGAAAACAGCCACTATGTTGTACAATTTGCAATATGTACTTGGCGATGAACTTTTTCTCGCAGCCATGCAGCATTATTTCAACCAATGGGAATTTTGTCACCCCTACCCTGAAGATTTTCGTAACAGCGTTACCGAAACCGTTAAGTACGACCTCACTTGGTTTTTTGACCAATGGCTGGAAACAGATAAAAAAATTGACTACAAAGTTTGTCGGGTAAGACAAGCCGATAGCAGCAACACCTATACCATCAGGTTTAAACGAAAAGGAGAAATGCAGTCGCCCGTTGACTTTACCGTTTACACGCAGTGTGGCACACAACATTCCTTTCACATCCCCAACACCTGGTTTGTAAAGCAAACAGATGCTATGGTTTTACCTAAATGGGAAGGGTGGGGAAAATTACGAAACACCTATAATGCCACTGTAAAAATACCTTGTGGCATTAGCAATGTAGTGATTGACACCACCAACCGATTGGCTGATATAAACCGATTAAACAGTAGCCTGCATATTCCTTTTAAGTTACTGTTTGATAAGTGGCAAAAACCGGCCTACTCAGATTGGGAACATTACGTCATTTACACCAGGCCTGATGTGTGGTATAATAACTACGATGGAATTAAAATTGGTGTGCATGCCGAAGGAAATTACATGCGTATAAAGCACCTGTTCTCAGCGGATTTTTGGCTTAACACCGCATTAGGGCGTGGAAAACTTCCTGAAGAGACAAACCCCAATAAAAACGACCCTGCCTCGTTTAGGTTGTTTTATAAAACTGCTCTTACCAGTATTTATTCAAAACTTAATATTTACGCATCAGCCGCTTTTTTAGATGGATTAACCCGCGTATCACCTGTAGTGGAAATTGTGACACGCAATTCAAAAACAAAATTTTTTGCTGAATATAAATTAATGTGCCGAAGCAATGCTGCCGATTTGGACTACTTGCTTTACCCTACCCTGTGGCAGGCAAACAAATTTAACAACAACCTTCGCTTAGGCATTAGCCAGAACTACAACACCTCTAAAATTTATGGGTCATTAACACTTGGCACCTCATCCAACAGCATTTATAGTGAATATAATTATAGCACCATTTACCTTACCAATACCCTTGCCTTAAGCACCGGTAAATTAGACTGGCGTTCTCGGTTCTTCCTGCAATATGGCAGCGGCACCAACGTTCCGCACGAAAGCGCATTGTACTTGGCGGGCGCCAATCCGGAGCAGTTAATGGATAACGCTTACACCCGTTCAGCCGGATTTGTACCTACTAAATGGGCAGGGTATGGCGATGTAACAAGGCATTTTCAACAAGGTGGTGGCCTTAACCTTCGTGGATATGCGGGTTACCTAGTTCCTGAAGGCAAAGGGGTAAGCCAACAATATCTGTTTAAAGGCACAAGTGGCACGTCCTTGTCCGTTGAAATGGAAGGCACTCGCTTGATCAACTGGAAGCCGAAGATCACACGCAACTGGCTAAAATGTTCGCTCTATGCATTTGCCGATGCAGGAACCATTAACACCAACAAACCGGATGAAAACCTGAAGCTTTCTGGTTTACGCATGGATGCAGGAATAGGCACTGCGTTAACAATAAAAAAATGGGGTATGTTCAATGCAATTAACCCACTCACTATTCGTTTTGATTTACCATTGTGGCTCAACGCTCCTCCTGCTGCTGAAAAAGGATTTACACAGTTCAGGTATGTAATTGGCATTGGCCGGTCATTCTAAAAAAAATATACATGAAATTCTTCCTTTCTCTTTTTTGTTTTTTATTCATAATCACCATTTGCTCAACTGCTCAACAAGCAACTGATAAATACCGAGAGGCTGTACAACTAAAAAACGAAAGCCGCTTTACTGAGTCGCTTGTTTTGTTTAAAGATCTTGTAAAGTCAGACTCGCTTAACCTTGACTATTTGTGTAACGCCAGTTATCTCTTCAGTAAAACAGGAAATATTTTTGCAGATGAAAGTTCAAGAAAAAATTATTTTAACACAGCTCGTTATCTGTCACAAAAGGCTATAGCCATTAATCCTAATTTTGCTGCCGCACATTACACCTATGCCTTATCCTTAGGCAGGCTTAATGAAAATGCAAGCAACAAAGAAAAATTAGCCAATGCCAAACTCATCAAATCAGAATGTGACAAAGCACTTCAGCTCGATCCTAAAAATGCAAACGTATATCACATTCTTGGCCGCTGGCACCGCACAATAGCCAGCTTTGGAGTTTTTGAAAAATTAGCCATTAACACCATGTTTGGTGGAATGCCTCAGGGTGGGTCTTACGAAAACGCTATCGACTGTTTTTTAAAATCTGTTCAACTTGATCCCAGTTTTATTTTGCACTACTACGAACTGGCACTCTCATATCACGAACGTGGAAAAAAAGGAGATGATATTTACGCCAAGGTGTGGCTGCAAAGAGCATTGCTGCTTTCAAAAAACCCATCTGACCCTGACGATGCAAACACCCGTAAAAAATGCGAAGAACTGTTGGCGAAGGTGTCGTCCTAAATTTGTCTCAGTTCAAAAATAATAATTTTTGCATGGTATTTCCCTCCACCCTTTCTATTTTCTTTCTCTGGTGATTTAACTTG
>JAYTNW010000103.1:0-7848 GCA_043748115.1 Bacteroidota bacterium
GCAGCTACTTTACCTTTCATCAGCGCATCTAAATTGCAAATTAAAAATTCAGATGTGAATTTCAACGATAACATTTCCGGGCTAAAGTCAAATGTTGTAATACCCAAAATGGAAATAAAAAAAGCATCTGTTGATCTCCATTTACAAAACATATTTACAGATCAAATTCAATCGAAGAGCATAGCTTTTTCACTGGAGCAGCCCCAACAGCAAAAGTCAGATGATATAAATACATCCGCTGAGGTTAAACCTTGGCATGTGAACATTAACGATCTAAAATTAATAGGCAATAAGATCGCATATAATATTTCAGGAACATCAGACACACCGCTGCAATTTAACCCAAATCATATTAACTACAACCAGGTTGACGTTGAAGCCCAGAATATTTTATATACAGGAGACTCCATTGCAGTGGTGGTATCAAACGTTCGCGCTGTTAATGATCAAATGAGCCTTAAGACGATGAGTGTGGATTTTCTTATGACACCGCATTCGATTAACGCTACCAAACTTTTAGCGCAGACGGAAGGAAGCTCCATTGTGGCAGATCTGAGTTTGAAATATCATTCTCTATCAACTTTAAAAGATTCATTAACTACTTTACATATTGATGCTGATTTTAAAAACACAAAAGTTAATGCAGGAGACGTAACGTATTTTAACAACGAATTAAAAAATCAACCTTTCTTTTTTAATTCGTCTAGCACCGTAAGTGTTAACGGTAAAATTGAAGGTACTGTAAACAATTTACGCAGTGAAAACCTCATGGTTTCATCAGGCAAACAAACAGTTTTAAAAACAGCTTTTATTATCACAGGACTTCCAGATGCAAACAAGGCCTATTTCTCTTTTCCATCGTTACAGTTGCATTCGGGTAAGGACGATTTGGCTGCATTATTGGGCAAAAAATTATTGCCATCAGGCATTGAACTTCCTGCGGTTTTTTCTTTGAATGCAGTTTATAAAGGAACAGTAAAGGCGTTTAGTGCTCATGCAGGTTTAGCCAGCACATTTGGTTCGTTAAAAGCATACGCTGAAGTTGATCAGGCCGAAAATTTTACTGCAGAGGTCATCACTGACCATTTTAACGCAGGCAAACTTTTGAAAGACGAAAAAATGTTTGGGCCAGTTAATGCAACAATTAATTTAAACGGAAAAGGACTGTTGTGGGATAAAATGCAAGCAGAAGCAAAAGTGATAGCCGGCAGTTTTTTCTTGAACAACTACACTTATCATGATCTTACACTTAATGCTACCAAAGCACAAAAACAAATAACAGCCAATGCAGAACTGAATGATACTAATTTGCGGTTTAACTTGAATGCAGATGCAACGTTTGCTGATAAAAACCTTTCCTTAAACACTTATTTGCAAGTGAAGGCAGCGGACCTTAAAAAACTTGGGGTAACCAAGGACGATTTGCGCACCGGCACCACACTTATTGCAAAATTTGCAGGCCCTGATGAGGACCATCTTCAAGGTGAGTTAAGTTTAACAGCAACCACCCTTGCCTCAAACGATAAGGTGTTTACCATTGACTCATTATTTCGTTTGTCTTTGAACACGCAACCATCCAGCACTAAGCAACTTAAAAATTCATTGGTTGATGTTAATTTCAACGGCAATGTTTCTCCGCTAAAGGCAGGAGCAAAGTTGAACAACTACGTATCATCTTATCTCACGTTAGCTGCTGACTCCGCCTCAGTGAAAAAAAACATTTCTGATACTTCCCGTTTTGATTTTGAAGTGGCTATTCGTAATCACCCTGTAATTTCTGAGGCATTGCTTCCAGGGCTGGAGGAGTTTCAACCGGGAAAAATAACGGGATTATTTGTTGCCGAAGAAAAGAAGTTAATAGTGCGAACGAGTATCAACAAACTCAGTTATAAGGGCATCGGCACATCTGACCTTAACTTTCTCGTTAACGGTAATGCAGAACGCATCAGCTACGCATTGGGAATAGGCGATGTAGGCACAAGCGATTACAGTCTGGAGAATATTAACATTACCGGGCGTGTTGCCAATAGGGCTGCTACGTTAAATCTTTCATCAGAAGAGGAAGCCGGTTATAAGAAAATAGCATTCAAAACAACCATTAACAATATAAATGAAGGTTGGAAAATAGCTTTTAGGCCTGATGCTTTTTATCTTGCAGACTGGCTATGGGAGCTGCCCGCTGATAATTATTTGCTTTTAGCCGACAAAGGATTCATCATTCATAAGTTAGATTTTAGAAATGAGAACAGGATGATGTCATTTAATTCTGTCAATAATAAGGTGAATGATGACATTAGCGTGTGGTTTAACAAATTTGATTTAGCGTCATTGTCTGACATTGTTGAGAGGGACAGTGCACTGGTAGAAGGGATAGTGGATGGAAATATTTTTTTGAAAAGAATTAACAACACGTATGGTTTTACAAGTGACCTTGTGGTTTCATTAATTAAATTCAGAAACAATGCTGTTGGCGATCTATCGTTGAAAGCATCCCGCTTCGAAGACAAAAAATTTGATTTGAATGCATCACTAACCGGCAATGGAAATGATGTGACGGTAAAAGGATTTTTGCAACCACAACAAGACGTCACAGCATTAAATCTTGATGCTGTGATAAAAACTTTGTCCATGAAATCAGCTGAAGCATTTTCCATGGGGCAGATCACCGATGGTGCAGGAAATTTGTCAGGTAATTTTTCCGTAAGGGGAAACAGTGCTCAACCCAACGTAAATGGAACTATAAATTTTAATGATGTGTATGCCCGCCCTGCTGCACTCAACAACAGGCTTCACATCGCAAATGAAAAAATCGCTCTTACCAATGAAGGAATATCATTTAATAATTTTTCATTTAACGATGAGGAAAATCATACAGCCGTTTTGAATGGTAAGGTGGGAATGAAAAATTTCAGCGATTTTATATTCGATCTAAATGTAAGGACAGATGATTTTATGGTATTTAATACCTCTTCAAAAGACAATGAATTGTATTACGGTAAATTGTTGATGGATAGTCGCATCACAATTAAAGGCACTCCCGATTTTCCTGCCATAGCGTCCCGTATTAAAATTATAAAGGGCTCTAATTTTACTTTTGCCGTTCCCGAAGACAAATTGAGTGTTGACAAGGGAGAGGGTATTATCGTTTTCAAAGATACCGCATCACAAAATCCTTTTTTGCTTCCGCTGGATAGCAAGAAACAGGAAAGTGCAAAGTTGAAAGGATATGATATTTCTTCTACCATTGAAATTGAAAAGGATGCTGTTCTCAAATTGTTCATTGATCCATCGTCAAAAGATTCATTGGTGGTGCAGGGTGAGGCCGCATTAAGTTTTGCCATTGACCCAAGCGGAAAAATTTCCTTAACAGGAACGTACAACCTCACGGATGGAAGTTACTTGGTATCCATTGAAGGAGTTGTTAAGAAGCGTTTCGTCATTGATCCCGGAAGCACCATCACTTGGAACGGTGATCCGCTGGATGCTGATGTAAACATTAACGCCATTTACAAAATACGAACATCGCCTATTGATTTGGTGGCTGATCAGTTAGGTGGACTTAGTGATGCAGATAAAAATGCTTATCGCTCGCGGATTCCTTTTCTTGTTTATCTTAAACTACGTGGCCCCATTTTAAAACCTGAGATCAGTTTTGAAGTGCAACTTCCACAGGATGAAAAAGGTGCGCTTGGAGGAGCTGTTAATGCACGACTTGCGACATTAAACGAAGATCCATCTGCACTTAACAAGCAAGTTTTTGCATTGTTGGTGTTGGGCAGGTTTATACAGGAAAATCCGTTGCAAACAGAGAGTGGTGCTGGCGTAAGCACAGTGGCGCGAAACAGTGTAAGCCGTTTTCTTACCCAACAACTAAACCAGTATGGAGCCAATATTATTCCAGGTGTGGAATTAAATTTTGATGTGCAGTCGTATGACGATTACAGTAACGGATCGCAACAGGGGCGCACGGAGTTGGGTGTTGGAGTGCGTAAGCAGCTTTTTAATGAGAAGTTAAGTGTGCAGGTGGGAGGATCTGTGGATGTGGAAGGGGAGAAGGCCAACCAAAATAGCGCAAGTGACATAACAGGTGATGTTACTGTGGAATACAAACTCACTGATGATGGCCGCTATCGGTTAAAAGGTTTTAGGCATAACGAGTACGAAGGAGCAATTGACGGGCAATTGGTAGAAACAGGAGCGGGCATCGTTTACACACGTGATTTCAATAAATGGAAAGATTTTTTTAAGCGCCCCCGCAAAACAAATGAAAGAATGAAAACTAAGGAAGAGCAATGAAGAACTTTGGTGCCATCATATCATCTCTTTGCCTTCTTGCATTTCTGATGCAAGGATGCACAGCCACACGTTTGGTGCCTGATGGTGAAAAACTATATACAGGGGCATCAGTGAAACTTAGTGCACAGGAAAAACTCAGAGACAAAAAAGAGATTATTGAAGTAGCGGAGTCGGCCATACGGCCTAAGCCTAACAAAAAAATATTTGGCATGAGGCCTAAGCTTTGGTTTTATTACAAAGCAGGAAACCCTCAAAAAAAGGGATTTAGACATTGGGTAAAAACAAAACTGGGCGAGCCTCCTGTTTACATGAGTGAAGTGAAACCCGATGAAACAGCGAAGTTTGTGGATGCACGCTTTTTTAACTACGGCATTTTTAAAAGTGTTACAGTGCCTGCTGTGGTTGAAAAGAAAAAGACCGCTCACGTCAATTACCTTTCGGAAGTACACAATCCTTTTACCATCGGTTATGTGCGTTTTGCCGCTGACTCCTTGCCTGTAAGCCGTGTGATGGAGGCAGCAAAATCTAAAACCTTGCTTGAAAAGGACAGCAACTATAGCTTAGATGTGTTGAAGAAAGAACGGGAGCGAATTGACGCAGTGTTGAAAGACAGTGGGTATTTTTATTTCAATGCAGATGCGCTATTGTTCACCGGTGACACCATCATGTCAGACAAGATCATTAATCTTTCACTGAGCATTAAACCTGAGACCCCTAAAAAAAACACCACCGTTTACCGTATTGGGCAGGTAACGGTAAACCCTGAATTTTCATTGGGAAGGGGGCGCATGAATGCCGCAGACACTATTGTGGTGGACAGTGTTGTTTTTTATAACCGCGAATACACAGTAAAGCCTTCCGTGCTTTTACGCTCCATTTATGTGCGTCCTGGAAGTATCTATTCCAGGCGCAATCACAACATAACACTCAATCGCCTCATGGGCATGGGCAATTACAAGTTTGTGAATGTAAAATTTGCTGCTGCCGATTCCTCGCAATCGCCATTGCTGAATGCGCTTATACAGTTAACACCAATGCCCAAGCGTACATTTAGATCTGAGTTTAACATTGTTTCTAAATCCAATGATTTTATAGGGCCACATCTACAGGCGGGCTACAAAAACCGGAACACCTTTAACGGAGCGGAGCTGTTGAGCTTTAATCTGGGCGGATCTTTTGAAACACAATTTAGCGGGCAGCGCACCGATCTTTTTTCCTATGAAATAGGCCCACAAGTAGAATTGTTTTTCCCGAAATTTATTGTGCCCTTTCGCCTCAAAAGAACAGGAAGTTTTTTTGTGCCCAAAACACGCGTTTCAGTGGCTTACCAATACATTAAACGTGTTGATTATTTTAACCTCACCTCACTGCAAATGGTGTTTGGATATAAATGGAAGGAAACCGCCAAAACCGAGCATGAGCTTAACCCTATCAACATTAACTATGCTACCGTCTCAAAAAAATCACAGCAGTTTAACGACCTCCTAGATCAAAATCCGTTTTTGCGAAAGAGCTATGAAGAGCAGTTTATTGCAGGATTGTTTTATTCCTACACATTTAACGAACAGGTGATCCCGACACAAAAAAATCAATTCTATATTAATGCAACGGCTGAGTTTTCGGGTAACACCTTGTCGCTGATCAAACGCACGTTTTATAAAGAAAGCCCTTCACCGCTAAACCCATCCCGTTTTGCTGGAAGTATTTACTCTGAGTTTTCGCGAGGCACTATTGACATGAGACATTATTTCAACTTTAAAAAGAAAAATAAAATTGTCTTGCGACTTTTTACAGGCGTTGGTGTTCCTTACGGAAACTCATCTACGCTGCCCTATGTAAAACAGTTTTTCAGTGGAGGCGCCAATAGCATCAGGGCTTTTGTTATTAACTCCTTGGGGCCGGGAACGTATCGTGCCGCAGATAACAGTGCATCTTTTTTACAGCAGGGTGGTGATATGAAGTTAGAAGGCAATGCAGAGTATCGTTGCAATTTGGCTGGAATTTTTAAGGGAGCTGTTTTTGTAGATGCAGGAAATGTGTGGCTGCTAAAGCGCAATGAAAGTATTGATGCCGCTCCGTTTTCATTCAACAGTTTTCATAACGAGATGGCTGTAGGTACAGGAGTAGGACTTCGTTTAGATGCCTCGTTTTTTGTGATACGTTTGGATGTGGGTATTCCTTTACGCAAACCGTTTTTACCCGAGGGAGAGCGATGGGTGGTTGATGCAATTAATTTTGGTAGCGGAAGCTGGCGAAGCGACAACCTGATTTTTAATCTTGCTATAGGCTATCCTTTTTAAACAGGGAAAATATTCCTCACTTATTTGCGGCATCGTTTTTTCTGACACTGATGTAATCGTGCTATATTTTAAGACACGATAAAAAAATAGTTAACACACAACAAATAATCTATATGAAAATTAACATTGGCATTTCAGACAAGAACAGGAAGGAACTCGCTACCATACTTAACACAATGATAGCGGATGAATTTGTTCTCCTCACAAAAACCTACAACTATCACTGGAACATACACAGCACATCGTTTAAAGAAATGCATGAGTTGTATGAGATGCATTATAAAAATCTTCAAACAATTATTGATGAAGTGGCTGAACGAGTTCCACAGATTGGCATGACGGCCATTGGAACATTAAAAGAATTTTTAACGGTAACCAGGCTTAAAGAAGGCCCCAATCATACAGATCAAACCAAACAAGTGGCTCAATTGCTGAATGATCACGAGACCATTATTCGTAGCCTTAGAAAAGATATAGAAAAGAGTGGAGAAGAACTTGATGATGCAGTGACAGCTGATCTAATAACAAAAATATTGGGGCAGCATGAAAAAATGGCTTGGATGTTACGCTCATATGTTAAATAGAAATAGGTATAACAATTAATAAAATAAAATTATGGAAAAGGAAAAAAGTATTACAGACAAATTAAAAGACACTGCGGCAGATCTAAAAGAAAAAGCAGCCGATACCTGGGAAAAAGTGAAGGACAAAGCAGAGGATCTGAAAGAAGATGCTTCGGATAAGCTAGAGGATATTAAAGACAAGGCCGAAGAAGGCTGGGACAAAGTGAAAGACAAAGCTGCAGATCTTAAAGACAAGGCCATGGACAAAGTGGAAGAGTGGAGGGATGAGCATCCAGATAAAACGGCTACTGCCAAACGCAAACTGGAAAATACTAAAGACACAATTGACAACGTGGCTGAAGCCATGAAGGACAAAGTGGACGAAGCCAAAAGAAAACTCAGTTGATTTTTAGCAATTCTTGATAAAGGCGGTTGAAGACATTCAATCGCCTTTTTTAATTCCCTTTTTCTCTCTTAAATGGACGAATGATGAGCCTTATCGCCCTATCGTAGCTGAAGTAGTTCCACATCCAGTTAACAAGAACCACCAACCTGTTCCTAAAACCAACGATGGACATAAGATGCACAAACATCCACACAAACCAGGCAAGGATGCCTTGCAATTTTATTTTGCCCAAATCAGCAACCGCTTTATTTCTTCCTATGGTGGCCATACTCCCCAAATCGCG
>JAYTNW010000104.1:0-3536 GCA_043748115.1 Bacteroidota bacterium
GACAATAACTTTTCACAGCTTCCCATTACCAGAGGCAACCGAATTGTTGGTGCGGTTACTGAAAACTCATTGTTCTCGAGCATGCTAAAAAACGCAGAAGTAAAAACCCAACCTGTCTCAACTATTATGCAGGATGCCATGCCTTACATTGACATCAGCACGTCTGTAGAAACTTTATCCGGAATGCTAACAACAGAAAATCCTGCTGTTATTGTTCGTGATTTTAAAGCCGATGCCAATTACATTATCACCCGATATGATGTGGTAGAAGCACTTTCCTGACATACCTAGGTTTAAAATTAAAGCTGCATGTGCTAAATTGGGCCGTGCAGCTTTCTTATTTTTATAGCATTATTACTCAAATATGGATTTGGAAAAAATAGTGCAGCAAAGTCGCGCTGTTGTTGCTGTGGCAGTAGCATTCATTAAAAAAGAAAGCAAGAATTTTAACAACACCCGAGTTGAACACAAAGGGTTGCATGACCTTGTGAGCTATGTTGACAGAACCGCTGAACAAATTTTGGTGGAAGGCCTAATGCCGCTGTTGCCCGATGCAGGCTTTATCACTGAAGAGTCAACCATAGCACAAAGTAAGAAGGAATGGAGTTGGATAATTGACCCTTTGGATGGAACCACAAACTTCGTGCACGGCTTACCTTGCTACTGCGTGAGCGTGGCACTTCTGCATAACAATAATTTGGTAGCAGGAATTGTTCATGAAATAAATGCCGATGAGTGCTTCTATGCATGGCTAGATGGAGGTGCATGGCTGAACGGTGAAAGGATTTATGTTTCAAAAACGGATACTTTACAAAATGCACTGCTGGCCACAGGGTTTCCGTATTATAACTATTCGCGAATGAGTGAATACATGAAAGTATTTGACTATTGCTTGAGGAATACACGTGGTTTAAGAAGATTGGGCTCAGCCGCTGCCGATCTTGCCTACGTAGCCTGTGGACGCTTGGATGGATTTTTTGAGTATGGCCTCCGTGCATGGGATGTTGCAGGTGGCGCAATGCTTGTAAAGGAAGCGGGCGGAATAGTAACTGATTTTAAAGGCAATGATGATTTTATTTTCGGTGAAGAAATCATCACCTGCAACAAAGGCGTTTTTGCTGAATTTCTTGCCGTGGTTGACAAAAGTTTTTCTGCAGAAAAAAACAACAGCAAGTAATGAAACCTTGGTGCTCCTTTTTATCCTAACACATTCGCTTTAATCAATGATGCGCGACTTCAATTTCTTCTGAAGCTTTGGGGATTTCAAATCTTCTCGGTACCATTTTATATTTTTGCCCAAGGTACCTCTGAATCTGTTTGCGAAATTTTTTCTATTTTGAAGAGGAATAAAATTTTCAACTTTCGCTTGCTGTGGGTCAATAACAGGCTCAGGTTTAGGCAGCATTTTAAGCGTATCAATTACAATTGGAAGCATGACCACCGGCAATTGATATTTTTTTATAAATCGAGAAAGTCTTTTTGCTTGTACAAAATCAGTAGCAACAGCTACCTTTTTCCAGTTATTATCTTTGGCTAAACGATAGGAATAGTAAATGTTTTCTACACTGTGTTCCGCTTTGTTTTCTATGAGAATATGTTCTCGCGGCACACCCATTTTCTCTGCATACTGAGCCATTATTTCAGCCTCAACAAAAGGTGTGTAAACAGCATCACCTGAAAAAATGATATGCTTGCAATGGCCATGATCATATAAATATTTAGCCCAAACCATCCTTATTTTAACTACTGAATGCCAATCTTCGCCCTCATTGTATTGAAACCCGGGAACTATAATGGCGTCAAATGGCCCTAGTTCCTTGTTTTTTTCAAAATGCTTTTTGGGTCTGTAAAAAAGTGGCCCACATGAGCAAATGGCCATCATAAGCACAAAACTTATGACAGCCAAAATTTGTTTTTGATTGTGTTGTAGCACCAGCTTTTTTAGAAGGAAGAGAAAACGAATTACTTAAATGCTTCTCTCCATTTTTTATAAAGTTTATCTTCAACTTGTTTTTTTATTTTAATGTTGGTTGACAGCCAGTAATTACGCACTCCGAAACCTCCTGCAGCTCCTTCAACTCTTTCAGTGTGTAAAACCTTATTGTTGCTTAAATCAATAAAGGTTACCCAAACAAAAGCACGCTCACGAATTTTATCATAGCACTCCACCACATAACTTAAACCAATGCCGCTCTTTTCTTTCACGTTATAGTCTTTTACAGCTTTTTTAACATCATCTTCGGTTATCATATAGCTCTCATCAATAATTCTTTCGTTAACATTGATGTCCTTGTTGCGTTTAACGTTATCATCTACATTGATAGCATAAAGTTCATTTGGCAACTTAAACGATTTTTGCAAAGAGTATTTTTCATACTCGGTAATTTGTAAGGTATTCCACACGGGCATTATATTGGCGCGAATGGCAATAGGGTCATTAAAACCAGTGCTACCTACAAACCTGGCTTGAGTAAAATCCAATCCGAGATAAGTGAGTTTGGTGTTTCCGGCAAACAAATCCTTCATTGTGTTTTGGGCCTGTAAAGTGCAAACAGCACCTACCATTAATAACAATGTAACAGCTAATTTTTTCATTTCGTTATGTTTAAATATTTGGATACAATTTTAATGCGATTATACAACTCTTAAAATGAACTTTACTGGAATTAAAGATACACTATTTTTTCCGGCTTACGTTTGTCGGCTTTGTATATCAATTCGTTTAGGTGATTAACTCCAATAAATTTTAACTTTGGAGTAACCCTCAGCTTTGATTTGAATAGCGATTGAAGTTCTGATTCAAATTTCGCAGAATGTATGCGATCAGCCAACAAAACAGTTACCTCGTCATTGCCTAAACCATCTTTTGATACTTGTACCTGAAAAATATTAATGACAGGGAGCATGTTAAGTACGTTAAAGATAGCCTGTGGATACAAGGTAGTGCCTTTGTATTTTATCATCTGTTGCTTACGCCCCATCACCGGACCCAGTCGCGGTGTGTTTCGTCCACAATTGCATTTCCCGTAATACACATGACAAAGATCACCGGTTTTGTACCGCAACAACGGCATTCCTTCAACACCTAGCGTTGTTACCACCACTTCGCCCAACTCTCCGTCATTTACAGCCAACCCTTTTTCATCAACTACTTCCAACACCAGCAATTCCGGATGAGCATGTCCACCGCATCCATAGCTACACTCCGTAAACGCTGACCCCATTTCTGTAGATGCGTAGGTCGAATATAATTGCACATCCCATTGTTCTAAGATACGTTTACCCAATTCATTTAACGAAAAATCATGATGACGAATGGGTTCGCCCAAGCAAATAATTTTTTTAATTGTTGTTTTCTTATAGTCAACCCCGTGTTCAACGGCATACTCTAACAGCTTAGGAATAAAAGATGGGATAGCAATTAACACAGTAGGAGAAAACTTTAACATATAATCCCATTGTGCATGCGGTGTGCCGGGTCCAATGCGAATAATTCCTGCTCCCAGTTTTTGAATGCCCAAGAAATAAGCTATACC
>JAYTNW010000105.1:0-1725 GCA_043748115.1 Bacteroidota bacterium
CTGCGTTCGGTTTTCCAGCCTAGTTCATTATTAGCCAAAGTGGTATCAGCATAAACGGCAGTAACATCACCATCTCTTCGGGGAACAATGTTGTAGTTCAGTTTCTGTCCTGTCACTTTTTCAAAGCACTGTATAAGCTCCAATACAGAAATTCCGTTTCCTGTTCCCAGGTTGTACACTTCGTAAGCTGATTTGTTCTTTTTTTCGAGCAGCCTTTTAACAGCCGCAACATGCGCTTTAGCCACATCCACTACATGAAGGTAATCGCGAATACAACTGCCATCGGGCGTAGGGTAATCATTTCCGAAAACCGTGAAAATTTCACGTTTACCAATGGCCACTTGGGTAATGATAGGCATTACATTAAGAGGCATGGTGGTGGGAAGTTCTCCTATTAACACACTGTCATGCGATCCAACAGGATTAAAATACCGAAGAGAAATTGCTTTTAGTGAAGATGAAATAACGGTATCTGCAATAATTTCTTCGCCTGTTTTTTTGGTGTTGCCGTAAGGTGATTTCGCTTTTTTTACAGGAGCGTTTTCGTCTATAGGTAATTTATCCGGATCAGCATACACAGAGCAGCTTGACGAAAAAACAAACTTAGTGGCCAGGTGCGAGAGGCAACACTGCAAAACATTAATGAGAGACACTAAGTTGTTTCGATAAAATTCTAGCGGCTGCTCAACAGATAGTCCTACTGCCTTATGTGCTGCAAAATGCACCACAGCATCGGGCTTGTTGGTTTTAAAATAATTTGCTGTTGCTGTTGCATCAGTAAGGTCAATATTAAAAAATGACGGACGGGAGCCGGTTATTTTTTCAATCGCATCAATAACGTCTTCTTTGGAATTGTTGAGGTTGTCAACCACATCAACAGAAAACCCTTGCTGCATTAGTTCCACAACGGTGTGTGCACCAATGTAACCTGTGCCTCCTGTTACTAAAATTTTATGCATTGATGAGTGGGTGGTACAACAATCAATCTGTACGAATTTGCGAATAGATGTACGTTAGATAATTGACCTCGTAAATTCGTATGATTTAGCGATCCAAAACTATAAGCTCCAGTAAGTTGTTGATTTTATTTTTTTGCGTAAAAATCCTTTAATGTCAACGATTACGGCATCAGGTCCACAAATAGATTTGAAATAAGCTTCATCCATTTTAAGATAATCCTTATGTCCAACGGCTACTACAATAGCGTCATAATCGCTGGCTAATTTATCCACGAGGCCAAATCCGTATTCATGTTTCAAGTCATCTGATGAAGCGTAAGGATCAGTTACCTCAACAGCCACGCCATACGATTTAAATTCATTCACCACATCCACCACCTTGGAGTTGCGGATGTCTTCCACATCTTCTTTAAATGTGGCACCCATGATAAGCACTTTTGCTTTGGAAATATCCTTGCCGGCAGCAATTAATTTTTTAACGGTTTGCTTGGCTACATAAAACCCCATGCTGTCGTTAACATAACGGCCAGAGTTTATGACCTGAGCATGGTAACCCAACTCAGCAGCTTTATAGGTTAAATAATATGGGTCAACGCCAATGCAATGACCGCCCACAAGACCAGGGAAAAATTTAAGGAAGTTCCATTTGGTTGCAGAGGCTTCTATTACCTCATAAGTATTAATTCCCATTTTATTGAAAATGATTGAAAGCTCATTCATCAATGCAATGTTCATGTCACGTTGAGTATTCTCAATAATTTTTGCA
>JAYTNW010000106.1:0-3970 GCA_043748115.1 Bacteroidota bacterium
GAAAGATTTCAAAGAGACCATTCAGCAACCGCAACATCAAAATGAAAAACTGATGCTTGAAATTTTATACCTGATGGTGTTAAACGAAGACCGGAAGAAAAAACTACTCAATGCACGAGTAACAAGTTACCTGGCTTTAATCGGATCAGAAGAAATGGAAACAGGCGGCTTGAAAAACTATAAAGACTGGATCACAGAAAAAATACTGGCAGGTCAGATAAAAATAAAAAACTAATTATCGTTTTCTAATCGTTCAATATCTGCGTTAAGTGTTTTTTCCAACTGATCAAAATGCTGCTTACAGGTATTTAACAACCCGTTGATAGCAGTTTTTTCTGAGGCATTTAGTAAAAGCCATTCAATGTTCTTAAAAATGTTTGCGAAATCATCCATTCCCAATTGCCTAAAGGAAGGAATGAGACGGTGTATAGACGCTGCTGCTTGATCATAGTGCCCATCACCAGTTTGCGCAATGGTTTTTTCGAGGAGCTTTGAATTGCTGCTGAGGAATATCTTAAGCATTTTAATCACAAAATCACTTTTCCCATTTGATGTTTTAAACAAACTATCCAGGCTGTATTCAAGAATATTGCCTTTTTTACTTCTTGCCTCCAGGTGGTTATCAAGCAATGGCGAAACAACGGACATTACATTGTCAATATCAAAAGGTTTAAGCAACACGTCATTCATTCCGGCTTCAACACATTCGTTGCGGGCGTCATTCATTACGTTGGCTGTAATTCCTATGATGGGTATTGTTTTGCTAATGTGCTCGCGGATAAAAATAGTGGCTTGGCGCCCATTCAGTTCAGGCATTTGAATATCCATTAAAACCACATCGGCATTTTGCAGCAAAAGTTTTTCAATAGCCTCTTTGCCATTGGCCGCTGATACAATTTCTGCTCCGGCAGTTTTTAATGTTGCAACAGCCAACTCATGATTTAGCGCATCATCTTCGGCAAGCAAAATTTTGTAACCGGAAAGATTGGCTTCTGTTTTTTGCTCATACATGGAAGCCGATGAAATTTTCTCGCTCGTTTTTTCGTATGGTATCACAATAGAGATGGTGGTGCCTTTTCCCTGTTTACTAGAAATTGAGATGGTTCCATTTAACAGAACAACAATCTTTTTGGTGATGGCCAACCCCAATCCTGTGCCTCCATAATTTTTCTCAATATTATTAGCTTGCTCGTAAGGGTTAAAAATTTCAGCCAATTTATCCTCGGGAATGCCAACACCTGTATCGGCTATCGTAAAATTATATCCATTATCATATTTAACATGAATATGTACCGATCCCTTTGAGGTAAACTTAATGGCGTTTCCACAAACATTTAATAATATTTGCTTTAGCCTAAGCACATCTCCTTTCACTACATCCGTTTTCACAACAGAAGCATCCATGGTAAAATTGATGTTTTTCTCTGCAGCTTTCAGGCTCATGAGGTTATGCACATCTTTTACGGCTTCGTGAATGGAAAACGGATCGCTGTTGAGCTGAAGTTTGCCTGTTTCAATGCGGGAAAGATCAAGCACATCATTTACAATGTTTAGTAAATGGTCACCAGCCAAATTGATGGTACGGATATACTGTTTCTGCTCAGCAGTGGTATTGGTCTGTAGTAATTTTTGCGAAAATCCGGTGAGGGCACTCAATGGTGTTCTAATCTCATGGCTCATGGTAGCTAGAAAATCTTCTTTAAACTTGGCTAGCTTTACCGCGTTGTTACGCGAAATTTCAATTTCTTTTTTATAGCGGTTTGTCCTGCTAATATCCAGAAGAATTATAATGGTGAGTACAATAATTACCAGTGATGATAAAATGGTAAGCACCATCATGGTACGCATTTGCTGCGTGGCATCGCGCACTACCTCTGCTGATTTTCTTGCATGGTTGCGCAATATTTTAGTTTCTAAAAATCCTAGCTGGTACTGAAGTTGCGATTTTAACTGCCTGTCAACAGATAATAAATTCAATTCACTTTCACTCAACTCTGTAATGAGCAAAAGTTCGTTACCCTGCGCATCTATTACCGCTTCTTTAATGCCTCTGAGTTTAGCTGATTGTAAAGAATTTAATGAGTCAAGCACAAACACCTTTCGTTCCAGTTCCCTTATTCGCTTTGCCGATCCAAACAATCGTTTGAACACGTTCATTTTTTCATCGGTAGAATCATGTCTGAATTCAGCATCGTAGCCTTGAACCTTATCTGATATCTTACCAACAGCATCATTGATAAGTTGCTTGTAACGCAAATCAATTAATTTGTTATAGACTTCAAATTTTCTATCAATTAGTTTTACGATAGTGTCTATTTCTGTTTGACTGTCAGAAAAGGAGGTCTTTAAAGACGTAACATCTGAATCAACAGATTGAACAATGATATCATAATTGGACAGAAATTTTTTATTACGCGTAATGGCAAACGATCGCACATAGCTTTCTGCGGTGTTCACATTTAAAATCAACTGCTTCAACCGCGCAATCCTGTTATCAGGCTTCTGAAGTTGCGTAATGGCTTTGCTAAGAGAGTCTATATTTCTATAGTTAAACCAAGTAAGACCAATTGCTACTGATAACGACAGTATAAATAAAAGTATGATGTTTCCTCTCTTCAGCATATTTGGGCAAATGTAAAAGCAATATGTTTCACAAAAGGAAAAAATTTCCCAAATTGAAACAAATGAAGCTAAACCCTAGCGCTCCTTGCCCTTTTTGAATTGTTGGTAGATTGGCGTATATTTTACTGAAAAGCAGCAAGTTGCGATCCGCGATAAATCAATAATGCCAACTCCATTTAAGCATTGGCACAGTAATGAATAGATACTCCCTGAACAATTAATTATTTAGATTATGAAAAGAATAGCATTAATAGCGCTTCCATTAATAGGGATGACCTTATTTGGTTGCGAAAACTACAAACAACAGGCAGATCAATTAGCCCGTGAAAAGGATTCATTAATTGCCCTTAACAATGCTGGCACACAAACTATTGATGAGTTTGTAAGCACGCTTACTCAGGTAGAATCAAACCTTGGTAAAATAACAGAAAAGCAAAACTCGATTGCAGTCACCGCAGAACGCAATCCTGAAATGGCTCGTACCACTCGTGAGAGAGTGAATGCTCAGATCGAAGAGATTAATGCATTGATGAACGAAAACAAAGCTAAGATAGCTGAGCTTTCAAAAAAATTAAGCCGTTCAAATTCCAGTGTAGCCAAATTTGAGAAGATGGTTAACGCCATGAAAGAGCAGTTAGTACAAAAAGAGCAAGAACTTGCTTTGCTGAACGAAAAACTGACAGGGTTAAATTTAGAATTGGCAACCATCAAAACAAACTTCGACTCATTAACAGTTCAAAATCAAACACAGGCGACTACAATTGTTGATCAAACAACCAAAATTCACACAGCATTTTACACTGTAGGCACCTACAAAAAACTGCGTGACAAAAAAGTGCTTGCTAAACAAGGTGGTTTGTTAGGATTAGGAAAAAAAGCTACCGTTGTTCCTGCTATAAAGGATGAAAACTTTACCAAAATAGATTATACTCAGGTAAGTACCATTCCCGTGAACAGCAAAAAGGCGCAATTAGTAACCACACACCCTGAAGGTTCATACAAAATTGAAAAATCAAATGACCTTGTGAGTGATATCGTTATCACCGATCCTGAAAAATTCTGGAGTGCATCAAAATACTTAGTCATTATGACAAAATAATATTTCTTTGGTTTTAGGTTGGGTAGCGAGGCAGTTTTGCCTCGCTTTTTCGTTTCTATAGGTTTGTACTTATCCGGTAGAAGTTTCTATATTTACTTTTTATAATCGTTTTATGCCATATATTAAGCATTTGTCTAAAGATAAAAAGCTGGCTCCTGTTATAAAAAGCAAGGGCAGGTTGGAGTTGGAGGGTCGAAAAAATGTTTTTCTAAGCCTATGTTCATCTATTATGTCGCAGCAATTATCAAC
>JAYTNW010000107.1:0-7274 GCA_043748115.1 Bacteroidota bacterium
CTTCCGTTATTAGGCTACCTACCCAAGGTACCGATACCATAATGTTGGTAAACGTAAATTTTTAAAAATCCAATTTCATTATTCTTGCTTCAAAGGCGGCAAACGTTCTTATCATTGGGCAATATCTTCCAGCAATTAATGATGTGGTGTAGTATGTATTGAACAATGTTTCTGTCTTTATTAAATGATTTTTAAAAGAAAACTATTGGTTTTTTCAAAAAACTTTATACACCACATCCTGCATAATAAATAGTGGAGGTAATCGCCTACAATTGCTAAAACAAAACTGAAAGTTTATCAATATAAATTGAAATATTCTATGCATCTGTTCCGCAAAACAAACCTTCAGTAAAAATTATGTAGTGTCTATGCAAAAAACCAAAGAACAATCCTATTTACGCAAATACTACCAACACTTGTAAAAAAACATCAGAATCAAATAGCTTTTCCAAATTCTTCAATGTTTCAAAAAGTATTTTGATTGTTTACATTTCTTATTTAAAAAAAGGAAATGTGCCAGAGCAAATAACTCCGGCACAGTATTACAAAAATTAATTGTTATAAAATTCTACAACTCCCGTTTCGAGGTTATACATCCCACCAACAATCATTATTTCACCTTTAGTTTCCATTTCCTTTAAAATAGGGCTTTTCTCCCTGATGTCGTTCATTGTCATCAATACATTCCCTTTAGAAACAGCTTCCACAAAATCATGGTTTTTAGAATTGCGTTCACCGTTTACATCCTTCACCGCTTCTACTGCTGGTTGTATCTGGTTAATTACATTGGTAAGGTTACCCAGAGCCACCTTATCGCAAGCGCCCTTAACAGCTCCACAGTTGCTGTGTCCGATAACAGCAATTAGTTTAGCTCCTGCCACTTTACACGCAAACTCCATACTTCCTATAATGTCAGTATTCTCAAAGTTACCGGCAATTCTAGCGTTAAAAACATCACCCATGCCCAGGTCAAATATCAGTTCTGATGACGTTCTTGAATCAATGCAACTTAATAAAACAGCTGAAGGATATTGACCTTTTGCACTTTGCTTTACTTGAGATTTAAAATCGCGTTTAATCATTTTACCGCTCACAAAACGTTGATTACCCTCTTTAAGTTCTTGTAGTGCTTGCTTGGGAGTGTGGGATGTCTGCATTTCCTTTGTTTGCACACCGTTTTTGGCTTTAGGGTTCTTGTTCTGAGCCTGCATTATTAAAGTACTTGCACATAAAAGTGCCGTTGTAAATAAGATTGATTTTTTCATTTTTTAATGTGATTTGTGTTGTTATGTATTATTAATTTAAATAAATTTGAAGAACTCTTTAGTTAGGTAGTGATAAATACTAATCCCGAATATGATGTTGAATGGAAAAGTGATGCCTAGCGCAGCTGTTAAATAGTAAGTGGGATTAGCTTGAGGGATGGCCAGTTGTATTGCTGCAGGAGCAGCAATATAACTGGCGCTAGCGGCCATTGTGGCCAAAACGGTTGTTCCTCCAATAGACAATCCTGTGTAGTATCCAACAACAATTCCAAGTATGGATGAAAGCAATGGCATCCCTATACCGAAAATGATCAACGGAACGCCTACTTTTTTGAGATCGGAGAAACGTTGCGAGGCAACAATTCCCATCTCGAGCATAAAAATGGCGAGGAAACCTTTAAACAAATCAAAGAAGAAGGAGTTAAGTTGCTTGTTGCCAGTGTAAGCTGTAAAAACACCTATTAACAAACCACCTATAAGCAGCAACATGCTTTTGCCGAAAAAAATTTCATGCAATAATTTCTTATAATTAAGATCTGTTGCCTGCTGTTTGCGTCTGAAAATAAATATGGCTACTGCAATGGCAGGTATTTCTAACAACACCAATAAAACCGTCATAAATTCTTCGTAGGGAATATTCTGGTCTCGCAAAAAACTGAGTACTACAGCAAAAGTCACAGCACTTACCGAACCGTAATGTGCTGCAATGGCTGCTGCATTGTCGAGATTAAAACCCAACATTACTTTTAAAATAGAGAAAGCTATATAAGTAACCGCCACACCTAAAACCAAGGTACCCACAGCAGGAAAAACAATATGGGAAAAACTCGTTTTATAAAGTTCTATTCCACCCTTAATACCAATGGATAACAATAGGTAAATGCTGAGAAGATTATAAAATGATTCAGGTATTTTTAAGTCTGATTTAGAAATGCCAGCAATGGCACCTAGAATAAAAAACAGAACTACAGGATCAAGTATAGACATTGTAAATAAGATTTTTTAAACCACCAAGGGCTTGATTAATGAGTGCTTTCATAAGTTTTTTATAAACTACCAGTGGATTTAGACCACCATGATTTGAACGTTACAGTTTAAAATGGCTATGCCCACATTGCTTCGCGGCCTACCTCCTCCTTGGTAATAGTTTTAAGTTTAGGAATAGTTACATGCAGAACACCTAGCTCTACTTTCCAAGTAGCTTGTGAATGATTGACATTGCAAGGCAGTCCAAACTTGCGCACAAAATTATTTTGTAACGGAATTTCCACCCGCTGGTACTGGAAGCTTTTATCGTACAACTGCATATTTCTTTTCCCTCTTACTGTCATGTTTAAATCGTTTATTTTAATGGACACATCAAGGTTTTTATATCCAGCAATTTCCATTGAGAGCTCAAAACTTTTCTCTGTTTAAACAATGTTTGTTCGGGGCCATGAGGCTGTATCATTCACCAGCATTTGCATGGTCACAAAATCAATGGGTGGTGGCATGGTCTTACACTTCTTTTTCACGGTAATAAACAAAAACCCGTTTTCAAGGGCAATATGTAGATCTTCCTTACCAACTATTACCTTTAAATCATACACCCATCGAAACGATGCGAGACGTTCAGTGACCATATGAATACGGTTTTTATCTCCATAATCTTCCTTCCTGTTGCCAGAAACGAACAATCTAGATTGGCCAATATGTACTGCTATGTCATCATACTTATAGCCCGGTATTTCAAGTACTATCTGCAATTGTTCGGCACTTTCAGCGATATTACACACAGGATAACTAAAAACCTTGTTAATCTGGTTGGCTGGGGACGCTAACGTGTTTGAAGATGTAATTCCTATAGAATTTCTCATTTTTTTTCGTTTTAAAATTCCTGTTATTAATTTGTAGTTGGATATAACCACGGTTGATTATGGATACAAAAAAATAGTAGTAGTCTTAAAAAGAAATTAAAGCCGGATTAAAAAGCGATTAAAAAAATAATGTGGTGACACCTTTGCAAATCCCAAACGAACGCTAAAAAATATTCTTGAAATCAGAATTTCAGGCTAAATAAAAAACTAGGCTAACTTCAGTGCCCTTGCCTTCTTCAGAAAAAACCAATATTTCAGCATGGTGTAACTCAATTATTTTTTTGGCAAGAGCTAGGCCTAATCCATGTCCCGGTATGCGTTTGGCATTATCACCGCGTAGAAGTGGGGTAAATATTTTTTGAAGGTAATTATCGGGCATTCCAATTCCTTTATCCTTAAATCGAATGGAGATTTTTCCAGGCAAAAATTCCAGATAAACATCCATATGTTTTTCAGAATTATACTTGCATCCGTTATCCATAAGGTTTACAAATGTCGATTTCAACAAATGCTCTTTACCATAAATAGTCATCCCCTTTTCATCCTCCGGTAACTCACCAAAATGCACGTTAACATTATAATCTGGATTTCGTTTTAAAAGTTCCGCGCGAGACACTAGTAAAAGATCATCAATTCTCACATGATTAAATTTCATGAGTGAGACATCCCTGCTAGCAAGTGTAAGATCTAACAAGCCATCGCTAAAGCGATTCAACTCCCTTATATCTTCCAGTACCGACTGCATCACCATCTGATATTCATCTACAGTTCTTTGGTTCAAGAGGGTAACTTCCAGTTGAGCAGTAATAGCACTCAAAGGAGTTCGCAATTCATGAGAGGCATTGGCCACAAAATTTCTTTGTAGAGTAAAAGCAGTCTCAAGGCGTTGCAACAACGAATTAAAGGTTTGAGCTAGGTGTGCCAACTCATCTTTTCCATTTCCCTCGTCAATACGGGTGGTTAAGTTGGTTGCTGATATTTTATCAACTTCTACCACAATCCGCTCTACAGGCTTAAGTGCTTCTTTTGAAAAATAATATCCTGCAGAAAAAACAATTATAATGGAGCCAATAAAACATCCAATTAAAAAAAGTCTTAGATAGTGCAGTTCTGTATCAAAAATATTGCGCGAAACAATCACGACTATAAAATGAGTAGCATCCGATTTCACCAGTATCCCCAATGCCGACTCACTTTCATATTCAAAAAAATATTCTTTAGAAATTACAATGCGCTTCAGTTGTTCTGCGGTAAAGGGGTACTCTGTGTTTTCAAAACTATTGAAAAGAGCATGACCTAAGGTATCACCTATAAATACTTTTTCGTCCAACACGCGGTTAAGCATACTTTTACTGAAAGTAAAGGCAATGGTGCTGTCAACACCTTCATTAGTAAGTAAAATATCGGCTGTTAAATGGGCTTTCTCTTTTAATCTTTTATGCAATTCACGCTTTAAAAAGTGAGCCGACAATAAATATATAGCGGATGAAAAAAAAACGAGTATTAATGTACTTAAGAGGGAAAAACGGTAAGTAAGCCTATTTCTAATTTTCATTTATTTACTTGCTTTCCTCCTTCATCACATAACCCACACCTATTTGAGTGTGTATAAGTTTTTCGGCAAAATCTTTGTCAATTTTCTTTCGTAAAAAATTTACATAAACGTCAATCACGTTGGTGCCAGTATCAAAGCTAATATCCCACACTTTTTCAGCCAATTCGGCACGTGAAATCACTCGTTTTTTATTTCTTAAAAAATATTCTAATAGCGCAAATTCTTTGGCGGTAAGGTCAATGGTTTTTCCTGCGCGTTTGGTAATGCGCGAGTTTAAATCCAACTCAATATTGGCGAATCGCAAGACCTCAGAGGCTAAGGTTTCACCGCTGTTGCGCTTGGTAAGTGCTTTTACTCGCGCTAGCAACTCCAAAAACTCAAAAGGTTTCACCAAGTAATCATCAGCCCCGGCATCAAATCCCTGCAATTTATCCTCAGTAGTACCTAAGGCGGTGAGCATCAATATCGGAGTTTGAATGTGGTTCTTGCGCAGTTCACTGCAAACTTGATATCCGTTTTTCACAGGTAGATTAACATCTAAAATAATCACAGCATGTTTTCCTGCTTTTGCCAGTCTTTCACCCACTGCTCCATCGTAGGCAATATCGGTGTCAAAACCATTCTCATCCAATCCACGTTTTATAAACGAAGTTAGCTTTGGTTCATCTTCTACCAACAAAATTTTCATTGCCACAAATATATCCCTAAGTTTAATTAATAACCAAAACGCAAAGTAATATTCAGCTTCATGTTTTTACTTCATTCGTTTACCAACAACAAAAATTTCTTTCGAGCTGTTGCGCACACTTTTTGGTCGCATCACGTGCACTTCGGTAAAATATTCTTTCACCTCATCCCTAAAAACCATGGCATCTTCACCATCAAATATTTTGGTAACAAAATGGCCTCCCTGT
Organism: Bacteroidota bacterium; assembly: GCA_043748115.1. Taxonomy (GTDB): domain Bacteria; phylum Bacteroidota; class Bacteroidia; order AKYH767-A; family OLB10; genus OLB10. The sequence goes on from JAYTNW010000107.1 coordinate 5,591, forward strand.
TTTAAAAATTTAAGGGAAGCGCCAAGCGCCATAACGCATAAATCGTAAGAGCGCGCCTGGTCTGTAAACCGGTTACTGGTGGTGTTTGGGGCCATATCGCTCATCACTACATCCATCTTTTTATCAAAGCCATATTTGTTGAACAGCGTTTCTAAATCAAATTCGTTAATGTCGCCTTGCATAAAATGCACATTGGGTAATTTTATTTCGATGGGCTTAAGGTCAATGCCAAACACCAATCCCTTATCCCCTGTTTTTTGGGCAGCATATTGCGACCACGATCCTGGTGAAGCTCCAAGGTCAAGCACGTTCACTCCTTTTTGAAACAAATGATACTTCGCATCTATTTCCTCCAGCTTATAAACAGAGCGAGCAACAAAGTTTTCCTGCTTTGCCTTACGCGCATAAAAATCGTTGGGTTGGTATGACATGTGGAGAAGCTATGAGTTTTGAATTATTAGTTATGAGTTATGAGTTGTGTGTTGTGTGTTATGCGTTATGCGTTTTCAGTTATTAGTTTTGCGTTTTTAGTAATGCTAAAAACGATTTGGGCTTGCTTTATAAATTAAAGGTTGTTGAGAAACGTGTGGCGATTTCAATTCTCTGTGTCCATTTATCGTAACTTATTTTTAATGCTTCCGCAATCCACGTATGTCTAATTAAAAAACATAATCACCTACTTCTTTATTACTGCTCTCGTTGCTTTATTTAATCTTCCAAATACTACTTTCCAAAATTATCGAAACATATCGCCTTCACCTCACCTTTTGAATTTTGCATTTACCCTCTTTGGGCTTTACAAATACAAAACACGTAAAAAAGTTGGATGTTTGAGTTTTTTTTATAATATTGAGCCATTATTTAATTGTTCTTACACAATGGAGACTTTGCAAAAAAAGGAAAAAATGAAGATGGAGTTCACTATGCGCTCTTCTCCAAAAATATTATATACATTTTTATCTACCCCCTCTGGCCTTGCCGACTGGTTTGCTGATGATGTTACGGTACGCGATGGGGTTTACACTTTCCATTGGGATGGTGACGAGTCTCATGCTAAAATGACTCACAAACGCGAAAACCAAATGGTGCGTTTTAAATGGGTCAACGATGCTGACGATGCCTATATAGAGTTTGAAATACAAACAGACGATCTTACCTCTGATGTAGCCTTAATGGTTACCGATTTTGCTAAGGCTGATGAAAAAGAAGAAACCGAACGTCTCTGGGATACGCAAGTACATCACCTGAGGCATATTTTGGGATCGTAATTTTGTTTACTCGAAATATTTAATTGTTGCGACTTATCGTCATTCAATAACGTGTCGTTTTTCTGTACCCGTTATCTCCAGTTTCGTTCTCAATCTCTTGCCATTGTATTTCATTCCTCAACCGGAACGGTTGTTTCCACCAAAACTATTGTGCCATTGGAGTTTTAGTGCTATTGCAGAGTCGTTTGATTTTTAAGAATAGTGCCCGTTAACGCGGTAAAGCAGTATTACTCCAAACAATATCCAAACCACCCTCTTCATCAACCTATTTCATATTACAAAAACATATTCGCCCTAAGAGGTTAGGCGGTATAATTACAAGAGATAATATTGGCTGCATGAAGCAATGTAGTCTTTAAAACCAATTTGCCAATCACATCAAACACTTCTGCAATGCCTGCTGTGTTAAGCAAAGG
>JAYTNW010000108.1:0-5209 GCA_043748115.1 Bacteroidota bacterium
CCCTCAGATAATGGCACGGTAAAAAGTTGCTTGTCTTTTATCCAAAAGAGGTTGGATGAACTGCCTTCGCAAAGGCGATCATGTACATTTAACAATAAACTGTCATCTGCCATTTTTTCGCTGAAATAAATGGATGCCATTACATACAACAAGCTATTGCAGGATTTAAAACCGGAAAGTAGGTTAATCGGTTTTTTTATGTCTTCAAATAAAACCACCTGCAACCCTTTTTCAGGCCACATAAAGCGGTTGTAGGGCAGGGCAGTGGTGGTTATGTATAAGGAAGCGTTAAGGTCATCAGGAGCATACGTAGCGCCTTGGTCGCGGCCTATCACCAATCTAATTTTCGAACCTTCTGTATGATGGTTAAGTTTATTGAGTTCAGTAATTGTTTCTGTAAGAAATGCTGCTGATAGCGTATCGTTTGTTTTTAATTTTAAAATAGCTAACCCTGCTTTTAACCTGTCAGCATGATGAGGTATAAAAAGAGGACTACTATTTAAACATCTGATGGACTCAAACAAGCCGTCACCATATAAAAAATTTCTATTGTTAATGGGGATGGTGGCTTTCTCCATGGAAACAAAACTTCCTTTGAAATATGCAACTGCCATTAGCCAATAATTTGTTGTATAACAGTGTTTAAATTTTGATTGGAAGTAATGAGGATGGTGTTGAGCCCCACTTTTTTTCCACAATCAATATCTCTTTGTCTGTCGCCAATAAACCACGATTGCAAAATGTCTGCATTAAGCAAGGCCAGCGCCTTTTCGGCAAGTAGGCTGTCGGGTTTACGGCAAATGCAGTTTCCGTATTCAGGATGGTGAGGGCAGAAAAAAAATCCGGAAATGTTTATTCCCAATGCCTTGCATTTATTATCAAAAGAATGATGGAGTCTTTTAACATCCATTGCTGTATAAAGTGATTTTGCAATACCACTTTGGTTGGTAATCACGGCCAATTTAAATCCTTTTTCTGAAAGAGTTTTCAATGTTTCAAAAACACCTTCATTCACAATAAAATCTTCCTCACGATAAGTGTAATATTCATTGTCAACATTAATAACCCCATCGCGATCAAGCAGCACAACCTTGTTTTTCATACTTAAAAATTAAAACGTAAAAGCTGATCCATAAAGTTAGGGAACACATCGGCAGAAAGTGTGATAGGAAAAACAAAGCCATAAACGGCACCCCAAAAGTGAGCGTTGTGATTAATGTTGTCACCCCCTTTTTTATCCATATAATTGGAAAAAATAAGATAGGCTATTCCAGCCACTATACCGGGTATTCCAATGATGCCATAAAGATAAATTTTGCTCCATGGCTGAAACACGATGGAGCTAAAGAGCACAGCAGAAACAGATCCTGATGCGCCCAATGCATTGTATAAATAATTGTCTTTGTTTCTAAAATAGGTGGGAAGCACGGAAACAGCCAGGCCGATTAGATAATAGATGAGAAAAAGAATTTTGCCCGAGTCGCCTGTGACTGAAATAAAATAACGCTCTACAGCACTGCCAAAACTTAAAAGCACAAACATGTTTACGAAGAGGTGAAAAAAATCGGCATGTATGAATCCTGCTGTAAAAAAACGATACCACTGTTTGCGCGATGAAACCAAGTAAGGGTTGAAAATAAGTTTTGACATGACCTCCTGGTTGTTAAAGGCAACAAGACTTAAAATAACTGTTACAATAATGATGGTTAATGTCATAAACTCCCTAGTGATAGTTTAGCAAAAATAAACTATTTGTGCCTTAAAAAATGGGATTTTCAAGAAACGAGGTACGTGTTAAGAACGGATAATCTTAATGGAGTATTTCTTTTTTGCTTTATTGGTGAGGAAGTTCTGTCTCAACCAAGGATTCATGATCTTAAGTTGCTTGTAGTTTATTTTATTTTTTAAGGAAAAATCGGCCAGGTCGGTTATGGAGGAGTCAACGGTAACCACACTGTAGATTAACGGCTGATAATAATCCGCTGGCAATAGCTGAAAACCATATTTAGCCGGTTGGGAAATGATCTCTTTAAGAGCCATAATTCTGAACACATAACGCGATGTTTCCGTGTTGAGCACCATGTTCCAATAACTGTCTGCCTTTTGTTTTTCTATTTGTTTTTTTACTCCGTCAATGCCCATGTTGTAGGAGGCGGCTACCAAAGACCAACTTTTAAACTCAGCATAGGCTTCCAAAAAATATTTACATGCTGCTTCTGTTGATTTTTCAAGGTGATACCTTTCATCCACCTCATCATTAATTTCTAAACCATAGCTTTTGCCTGTAGCATTTAAAAACTGCCAAAATCCAGTAGCTCCTGATGGCGAAACAACATTTAAAAATCCGCTTTCGGCAACGGCTAAATATTTTAGATCATCAGGAATATTATTTTTTTTCAGAATTGGTTCAATCACCGGAAACCAGCGTTTACTTCTTTTCATCAACAAAATGGTTTGCGACTGCCAGTAGGTGTTGACCAAAAGTTCGTTTTCGAAGCGCTCTTTCACATCAAAATCTTTTAATGGAACTGCTTCCCCGCAAAACGTTGCTGTGGGAGGTGTTTCAATAGGATATATTGAGTACTTGCTTAAAAACTCCGTTTGACGGGGCGATAAATCGTTAAGTTTTTTTTGAAAGGAATATAATAATGCCGCAACACCTGCAAAGGCGGCAACAACGAATATTTTATATTTCATTAAAGGTGTGAGTGCTTATAGCTTTCAGTTGCCGTTACCGTTTTCTTGGCCTTTTCTTTAATTCGTGTAGTAGTAAAAAATAAAAAGCCAGCTAGCACAGCAAAATAACCGCCAAACAACATGATGTAAAAAGTGTTCCAGGAAGTTACGAGGGAGTTGATGAGAAAGACCAATATAATGGATATAACCGATAAAAAGGCATATACCCACGCTACTTGATTGTCTTTAAGCCCAAGGTATGCAAGGCTGTGTGTGGTATGGTCTTTTCCACCAACAAAAGGGCTTCTTCCTTTTCTGAGACGGTTAATAACAACAACTGTAGTGTCCGTTATGGGCAGTATAAAGGCAATGAGGGCGGTAATAATTTTTTTAGAACCGGCTACTTCACCAACAGCATAAGGGTTATTCCAAATAAACATGATACCAATAGCAGCCAGAAAAATTCCGAGGAACTGACTTCCTGTATCACCCATATACATTTTTGAAGGATGCCAGTTGAAATAAAGAAAGCCTAAAATGGCTGAGGTAAGACCGATAATAGACGCAAGATAGAGGTTGTTAAAATCGTTGTGTGATAAAATAATAGCCACTGCGCAAAGTATAATGCCAATGCTAACCGTAGAGGTAATTCCGTCCATGTTATCCAACATATTAATGGAGTTCATAACACCTACTACCCAAAAGATGGTGAGTGCATAATTTAGCAACTGGTTATCGAACAAATCAATATAGGTTCCGGTAAAAATAAGGCACAGCCCACAGGTAAATTGAGCTAAAAATTTAAGGAAAGGCTTGGTATCGTAAGCATCATCGGCAAGGCCTATTAAAAAGCCAATGGCCATGGCCATAATAAAACCCATGAATTGTGAGTTATAGAGCGTATCGTTGTTGTTAAAAAAAACGGAATAGGTGGCAAGAGAAAGCAGAAAAACAATGTAAAAAGAAAGTCCGCCCACGGAGGGTTTGGACATGGCTCCCCAGCGGATAACGGTGCCATCGTTTTTATTTCTCATGCCTAATGTGTGAAAAAATCTTAGGAACAATGAGTTGATAAGAAACGAGAAGGCCAACGAACCCAGAAACAGGAACGTGTAAATAAATAAGTGGTAATTGTGATTTACTACGTCTTTCATAAAACAGTAAATTTACGAATACAAGGCAAATTTATACAATACGATTCTAAAAAAGAATACTTACGTCCTTAAACTTTGGAAGGATTTTGTCTTTGTCAGAAATAACAGGATCTTTTATTTGCCAGTTAATACCAAGTTCAGCATCATTATACACTATACCAGACTCGGAATTTTTGTTGTAAACATGCGTACATTTATAGTGAAAAATGGTGTTGTTTTCCAATGAAACAAATCCATGCGCAAAACCCGGAGGTATCCAAAGCATAGTAGGATCAGCAGCGTTGAGAACAACAGAGAAGTGTTTACCAAACGTATCTGATTTTTTTCGAAGATCCACTACTACGTCAAGCACCGAGCCCGATAAAACTTTTACAAGCTTTCCTTGAGCAAAGGGTGGATTTTGGAAGTGCAAACCCCTGAGCACGCCTTTATGCGACATGGAGTGATTATCTTGAACTAAATCAAAGCTAATCCCTGCAGTTAAAAATTTTTCTTTGTGATAGGATTCAAAAAAATAGCCTCTGTCATCATTAAAAACTGTGGGGGTTATAAGCAACAACCCATCAAACCCTGTTTCAGTGATTTTCATATCAGTCTTCGGAGCTAAAGAAACCTTTTATTTTTTCCCACAGTGATTTCTCTTTATCATCTTCTGAGTAATAACCATATCCATATCCGTAACTATAGCCATAGCCATAGCCATAGCCGTACCCATATCCATATCCATATCCATATTTTAACTTAGTGCGCACCACACTATTGAGGATGATAGAAAGCTTTGGTACTTTATTCTCTACAATAATTTTATTAATGTTGTGGATAAACATTTTTCGAGAATAATTGGCACGCACGATGTAAATAGGGAAATCAGCCTTCTGTATAACCGGGATACCGTCACTTACAACGCCAACAGGTGGTGTATCAGCAATAATGATTTCATACCGCTCCCGAAGGTATTCCAGCAATTCATCCATTTTAGGGCTAATAATCAATTCTGAAGGGTTTGGCGGAATGGGCCCTGCTGTAATAAAATCAAGGTTTTCCAGTGTGCTTTTATTGATGCAATTCTCAAATGTATCCTTGCCTATCAATAGCGTACTCATTCCTTTGTTGTTCTCAACATTAAAACCCAAATGGATTTTAGGTTTGCGCATATCCAAATCCAGGATAATTACCTTTTTACCGGAAAATGAAACAACACCTGCAAGATTGATGGCATTAAACGTTTTGCCTTCGCCTGAAATGGTGGAGGTAACGGCCATTAATTTCGATCCCTCTTCATTGGAAATAAACTGCAGATTGGTTCGTATAGAACGGAAGGCTTCCGCAATAACTGATTTAGGATTTTTATCCACCAACATTTGGGAAATAGGTATCTC
>JAYTNW010000109.1:0-2880 GCA_043748115.1 Bacteroidota bacterium
ACCGTAAAAAAGCAGGTTCGGTAAAATGGGATCAGGTAAAAGCAATTGCTGAAGATAAAATGCCTGACTTGAATTGCTTTACCATTGAGTCAGCCATGAGCATGGTTGCCGGTACAGCACGCAGTTTAGGTATAGCTATTGAAGGTCAAAAGCCTTTCTAAAATTTTAATTAATCAGAAGGAGTTTCGTTAAGTCGGAACGCTTGTACTTCACAAATCATTTGCAATGGCAAAATTGACTAAAAACCAGAAGCTGGTTGCCTCTAAGTATGACAGGGAAAAAAACTACACCCTTCAAGAAGCTTCAAAAATTATAAAAAGTATTACTTACACCAAGTTCGATGCATCGGTTGATTTAAGCGTGCGTTTGGGAGTTGATCCCCGCAAAGCAAACCAAATGGTGCGTGGAATTGTTACACTACCTCACGGTACAGGAAAAACGATAAAGGTTTTGGTACTTTGCTCGCCTGATAAGGAAGCAGAAGCCAAAGCTGCAGGCGCTGATTATGTAGGATTGGATGAATACATAACCAAAATAGAACAAGGTTGGGTTGATATGGATGTGGTGATTACCATGCCATCTGTAATGGCGAAAGTGGGTAAATTAGGCCGCGTATTAGGTCCTCGTAACTTAATGCCAAATCCTAAAACCGGCACAGTTACCAATGATGTTGGTAAAGCTGTAACTGAAGTAAAAGGTGGAAAAATTGATTTTAAGGTTGACAAAACTGGTATCATCCACGCTTCTGTTGGTAAGGTTTCATTTGATGCACAAAAGATTTATGAAAACGCCAACGAATTGTTGCAAACCATCATCAAATTAAAGCCGTCATCTGCTAAAGGTGCCTACATGAAGAGTGTTGCAATGAGCAGCACCATGAGCCCAGGTGTTAAAGTGGATACTAAATCAATAGCTGGTTAAAAGTCGGATCTTTCAAAAAATTAAACAATGACAAGAGAACAAAAAAATATAGAAATAGAAAGTCTGGCTAAGGAGTTTAGTTCTTATCCTAACTTTTATATCACAAACGTAGAAAGCCTTAACAGTGAGAAAACCTCCAAGCTGCGTAAAATTTGTTACACTAAAAACGTAAAGTTGCGTGTAGCAAAAAATAACTTGATCAAAAAGGCGCTTCAAAAAATTGATGCCAGTGCCTACGATGGAATATTTCCTGCTTTAAAAGGAACTTCCGCAATCATGTTCAGCGAAGGATCAAACGTTCCGGCAAAACTTATTAAGGAATTTCGTGCAAAAGATACAGTTCCTGCATTAAAAGGTGCTTGGATTGACTCGTCCATTTTCCTGGGTGATAACCAGTTGGATGTACTTACCAATCTTAAGTCTAAAAATGAACTTATCGCTGACGTTATTGCCTTGTTACAATCACCTGCTAAAAATGTGGTATCACAATTACAGTCAAGTGGTCAGAAATTAGTTGGCATCCTAAAAACATTAGAAGAAAAAGGTTCGTAAAGCTTCCACCTTACAATCTTAAAATATAATTCAACACAAGTAAAAACAAATAAAAAATCAATAAAATGGCAGATTTAAATGTATTCGCAGAACAGTTAGTTGGTTTAACTGTTAAAGAAGTTCAGGAACTTTCAACAATATTAAAAGATAAGTATGGTATTGAGCCTGCTGCTGCTGCCCCAGTAATGATGGCAGGTGGCGGAGCCGGTGCTGCAGCTGCTGCTGAAGAAAAATCAACATTTGATGTTATTTTGAAATCAGCCGGCAATGCTAAATTAGCAGTTGTTAAATTAGTAAAAGAACTGAGCGGACTTGGCTTGAAAGAAGCTAAAGACTTAGTAGATGGAGCTCCAAAACCGGTTAAAGAAGGCGTTTCTAAAGAAGAAGCAAATTCAATCAAGCAACAACTTGAAGAAGCCGGAGCTGAAGTTGAGCTTAAGTAATAAGATCTCTCAAAATCATTCATAGGCTTCTCCTGAATAGGGGAGGCCTATATCCCTTTTCACACTACAATAAATTTGTGTAGTGTCATTACATCTTGATAGAATCAATTAAAAAAAATATTCACTTGGCTGCAATCACATCACACCCCGATAGAGGTTCCAAAAGAATAAATTTCTCTAAGAACAAAAACATAATTGATTATCCTGATTTTCTTGACATTCAGTTAAAGTCATTCCAGGATTTTTTTCAGATTGAAACCACATCTGATAACAGGCAGAACGAAGGATTATATAAAGTATTTGCTGAAAATTTTCCAATCACTGATTCACGAAACAATTTCGTGCTTGAGTTTTTGGATTACTTTATTGATCCGCCACGTTACTCAATACAAGAGTGCCTAGAAAGAGGCTTGACACACAGTGTGCCTCTTAAAGCAAAATTAAAGCTGTATTGTACCGATCCTGAGCACGAAGATTTCGAAACCATTGTGCAGGACGTTTACCTCGGTACCATTCCATACATGACACCAAAAGGCACGTTTGTAATAAACGGGGCTGAACGTGTTGTGGTATCACAATTACACCGTTCACCCGGTGTATTCTTCGGTCAAAGCCGCCATGCCAACGGAACTAAATTATACTCTGCAAGGGTAATTCCGTTTAAAGGTTCATGGATTGAGTTTGCTACGGACATTAACAATGTAATGTACGCTTACATCGACCGTAAGAAAAAATTCCCGGTAACCACGTTGTTACGTGCTATCGGTTTTGAAAGTGATAAACAAATTCTTGAAATATTTGGCCTTGCTGACGAAGTAAAAGTTAGCAAATCAGGCTTAAAACAACATGTAGGTCGCAAGCTTGCAGCACGTGTTTTAAAATCTTGGGTTGAAGATTTCGTTGATGAGGATACCGGTGAAGTGGAGTCTATTGAGCGTAATGAAATTGTCCTTGAACGTGAAAC
>JAYTNW010000110.1:0-11117 GCA_043748115.1 Bacteroidota bacterium
TTTCCGGAACAGATTATTCAGTGTGCTTTGGTAACACCATACAAATTGATGGCCCTGCAGGATTAAGTAGTTACCTTTGGTCAAACGGAGATACAACGCAAAGCATCAATGCAGCAACAACCGGGGCTTTCACATTAACCATACAGGGAATCTGTCAGGCATTTACCTCTGATCCTGTTTCCATCGTTATACACCCACAAGTAATTGATCCAACCGCCAACGATGTGTCGTTATCCACTCCCGGAAGTGCCACGCTAAATGCAATTGGAAATAATGTTTCATGGTATAGTGCCCCTTCACCGGGTATTCCTTTAGCAACAGGCAGCAGTTTTATCACCCCTGTGTTAAATTCAAACACTACGTATTACATGCAATCAGCTGATGTTTACGGAGGCGGAATTTTTCCAGTAGGAATGAACAATGGTTCAGGATCAGGATATCCTGCAAACACCACCAATGCCACCATGGAGTTTGATGTTACAAAAAACTGTACGCTTAAAACCGTAAAAGTTTATACCAACACCACAGGCGTGCGCAGAATAGAATTGAGAAATAGCGCCAACGTGTTGCTGAATTTTGTCGATGTAAATATTACATCAATAGATTCTCAAGTGGTAGCACTTGATTTTGTTTTAACACCTGGCTTTGGCTATACATTAGGAACTGATGGCGCAATTAACCAAACCAACTTTGGCATGGCCAGCCCTCGTTTAAAAAGAAATAGCAGCGGAACCAATTATCCTTACACACTTGCTGATGCGCTAAGCATCACTACTTCGTCAAACGGTAACCAGTATTTTTATTATTTCTATGATTGGCAGGTAGAAAAAGAACCCCTCGTTTGCACGGGTATTTTTGTGCCGGTAAATGTGTTTATTACTGTAGGGTTGCATGATTTAGCCGCTGTTGGAATTAAGGTGTACCCAAACCCAACTAATGATCAAGTAACGTTGGAAACTCCACAAGGCTCAACGGTTAAAGCCAATATTTATGACGCATCATCAAGAGTGGTTAAACAACAGTTTTTAAATGGTGGTAAAAACATACTTTCGTTAGCGCAATTAGCCACAGGAGTTTATCAACTTCAGTTGATTGAAAACGGGAAGATCCATTACATTAAACTTGTTAAAAATTAAAACAGGATTATCTTCTAAAATTAAAACCCCGCAAGAGAATTCTTGCGGGGTTTTAATTTTAGATAGCACTAGGCCTTGGTTTTAGGCTGTAATGCGTGTACGCGATGTGGTTTCTTTCCCTTTGCATGGCTTTTGGGTTCAGCCACTTGCTTTTTCGCTTTCACATGTACAGGAACCGGTTTTTTCGCCTGTTCTTGTTTGGAAGGTGTAGCGGTTTTGTTTACAACAGTTTGGGCAGTTGCCTGAGCAGCACTAAAGCCAATTGCAATGGCTAACGCTGCGATAAATTTATTTTTCATTTTGTGTTTTGTTTTACGAAACAAATGTGCATACCTACAAATGACGTTATCCTGAAAAACAAATTGTTTTTAAATGAAGAATTAATTATGGCTCAACTCTTTAATCGCCAGAAAGGCCATCAACCCGACCCCTGTTTCAAGCGCTGTTTCATCCACATCAAAGGTGGAGGTGTGCACGGAAGAAACAATATTCTTTGCTTCGTTTCGTGTGCCTAAGCGATAAAAGCAGGCACTGGTTTGTTGCGAGTAAAAAGAAAAATCTTCTGCAGCCATCCAAATATCAAGGTCAATAACATTTTCTTGTCCCAAAAACATAACCGCCCCTTCACGTGCTGACGCAGTTATAACTGGCTCATTGATAAGTGCTGGATATCCTCTTACAATATTAAACTCACAACTTCCACCCATTGCTTCTGTCAGGGCAATGGCCATGCTACTCATTTTGCGGTGAGCCTCTGCGCGCCATTTTTCATCTAATGTACGAAATGTGCCTTCGAGGTAAACCAAATCGGGAATTACGTTGGTGGCACCATTGGCAATCACTTTTCCGAAAGAAAGCACACTGGGCATAATAGGATTTGCGTTGCGACTTACTATCTGCTGCAAAGCAATAATCAGGTGTGAGGTAATCAAAACAGGATCAATGTTAAGGTGTGGCATTGCCCCATGTCCGCCTTTTCCTTTTATGGTCACATATATTTCATCAGTGCTGGCCATATATACACCGCTTCTAAATCCAACCTTTCCCGCTTCAATCAATGGCATTACATGTTGCCCTAATATTCCATTAGGTGTTGGGTTTTCTAAAACACCTTCTTTAATCATAAGTGAAGCACCACCTGGAAGTTTTTCTTCTCCCGGCTGAAAGATCAGCTTTACACTTCCTTCAAAATCATTCTTGCAATTTTGCAAAATAGAAGCTACACCCAGCAGCGAAGAGGTGTGCACATCATGACCACAAGCGTGCATTACCCCAGTGTTTTGTGAGCGGTATGCAACTTCATTTGTTTCAGTAATTGGAAGTGCATCCATATCGGCACGCAACGCAATGATTTTTTTACCCGGGTTTTTGCCTTCTACCATAGCCACTATTCCGGTATCGGCCATCTTTTGCTTTTTATCTATTCCTATTAAAGTTAGCTGTTCCCAAACATAGGCTGATGTTTTATACTCTTTAAATGAGAGCTCAGGGTGCATGTGAAGATGCCTACGCATTTTAATAACATCGGCATGACTTTCAGCAGCCAGTTTTTTAATTTTTTCTATGCTAACCATATATACTTTATAGTCGCTCAAAGGTAGTGTTCTATGATATTGAATATCATGGCTCACATAAACAGTGTTTTTTTTAGCTATTTAAGGCATTAAGAAGTTGTGGATGCAAAAAATTTACGTAAGAAAAAATGCACCTATTTATGATTACAATAGGCACATATAACTTGCGGTAAGCGCGTAATATTTTTAAAAAAATGGTTTGTCAGACAAATATCCATGTTGTTTCTTTGGTTAAAATTTAAATCACATGAATAATATTTACAAATCCAATTACATGAAAGGGATGGTACTTTCCCTTTTGAGTTTGCTGTTGACCTTGGCTGGCGGCAAAATCATGGCACAGAGCCAGTGCGATGCTCAGTTTAATGCTTACACCTCACAAGGGGTAACAACTTTCTTCGATAGTTCCTTCGTAAGTTCAGGGACTATTACTGCCTATACATGGTCATTTGGCGATGGTTCAGGAGCTACAGGTGGCAACCCAACACACATCTACAACTCAGCAGGAACTTACACAGTTTGCTTAACAATTGTTACTTCAGCAGGATGCAGTGATAGTATTTGCAAACCTATTACCATTGGTAATCCTTGTAACCTAACCGCCACCTCTGTTTATGATTCTTTACAAGCTAATATAATAGTTTTCCCAGCTGGGGGAACAGCACCGTATAATTACTCGTGGACTAACGGTGCAAATACACAAAGTATTGGTGCTGTTGTACCAGGTAGTTATTGCTGTGTTGTTTCTGACGCAAATGGTTGTTATTATACAACCTGTATAACCGTTCCCGGATCAAGCCAGTGTTTCGCCAATTTTGTGCATACACAACAAGGAAATATGGTCGCTTTTTCTAATTCATCCAGTGGATTTTCTTCTCTGGTATGGGACTTCGGAGATGGACAAACTTCTACCAGCACCAGTCCAGTACACACGTATATAATGTCTGGAACGTACAATGTTTGCCTATCTCTTTATTCCAATGGTGCGCTTTGTTCTTCAATATGCGACACCGTTGTGGTGGGAACACAAGGAAGTGCCTACATCTGCGGCAATATTTTTAACGACTTAAACGCAAACAGCATAAATAATAACGAACCTGGTTTTGCAGGGGGATATCTTGTAGTTTATGGCAACGGAATACAAACCTCTTTGCAATTAGATTCACTAGGGAACTACAGTGCTAATCTGCCTCCCGGTTCCTATACCATTTCATATTGTGCACCTCAGCCCTATACATTAACGCTGCCTCAGGATTCTGGCGCATGTGGATTTTATCAAATCACAGTAGGTGCTAACGACTCCATTTGCGGCTTTAATTTTGGGGTAACAAATAACAAGGTTAAAATTGAAGGAAATGTGTTTATTGATACCAATAACAATGGTGTTTTAGATGCAGGCGAATATGGTGCTGCTTACCAAGCCGTACAAATTGGCAGCCAATGGGTTTACACTGATGCCAATGGTAGTTATTCCTGGTTTGTGCCTGTCGGTTCTTATACCATCACTTATACACCTTCCGGTATTTATTCGGGATACCCCTTAAGTACTCCAGCTAGTATTGCATTAAATGCACCCACTATTGGTGTTACTTATAGCGGCAACAACTTTGGTATAAACATTCCTCCTGGCACAGTAAACCTCGGTGTTCAATTGTTGCCTCACACCACCATCACACCTGGTTTTCCTGCATGGTATGATATTCAGGTTTGTAATTATGGAGTAACTCCTGTAGGAGCCAATGTGAGCATGAATTATGATGCAGGATTGACGGTTGATTATTCTTATCCTAACTATACCAGCAATAACACAAGCACCCATACACTTAGCTGGACATTATCACCTATCGCGCCCGGAAGCTGTGTAAACATCCGTGTTGATTTTGATGCATCAACCGGTTACGTTATCGGAACGTCAACATTTGAAGAGGTGACCGTAAGCCCCACTTCAGGTATTGATATTAATCTGAGCAACAACACTGACACCATTCATCAGATTGTTACAGGATCTTGGGATCCCAATAATAAGTTGTCTATTCAAACCAACTTCAATGATCCCAATTACCAAGTAATATCTTCTATAAACAGTAACCAGCAGATCCAATACACTATTAACTTCCAAAATTTGGGTACAGCACCAGCCGTAAATGTAGTGGTGCAGGATGTATTGGCTGCAAATGTTGATGCTGCTTCTTTTCAAATGATAGCCGCAAGTCATAACGTAAGTGTGAGCAGGAACGGTGGTAATGTTACTTATAACTTCCCTAACATTATGTTGCAAGATGCCACGACTAACGAACCCTTTAGTCATGGTTTTGTTTCTTATACCGTAAATGCCATTAGTGGTCTTTCAGCAGGTACGCAAATCAGTGACTTTGCCAACATTTATTTTGATTTTAACACCCCTGTGGCTACCAACAACGCAGTGGTAACAATGGTTAACCCAACAGGAATTAACGAAGTAATTAGTAAATCACTTTTAAATACTTATCCAAACCCTGTTAAAGAGCAGGCCACTTTGCAGTTTTATATCAATAACACTTCTGATGTTTCTATTGATATGATTGATGTTTCCGGTCGCTCAGTTAGCATACTTAATCAGCAGAAACTAGGCAATGGCGTTCATGAAACAGGATTTAACGTAAACGGTTATGCAAATGGCGTTTATGTGCTTAAGCTTACTGTTAACGGCAACAGTTCCTTCACAAAAATATCTGTTGCACATTAATTAAATTAATTGGTTAATAATTTGGTTTTAAACCTTCCTCTGCAAAGGGGAAGGTTTTTTTTATGCCCTTAAAAACTCCTGCACTTTTTGCATTGCCGCTTGGCAGGCTGCTTCCAAATTGTGGTTAACAATAATGTGATCGAAAAGTGGTTCATACGTTAACTCATGTGTGGCTTTGTCTAATCGCTTTTGCAGGCTTTCTTCTGTTTCTGTATTGCGTGCCACCAATCTTTTCCGGAGGTCTTCCACGGATGGCGGTCTTACAAAAACAGTGAGCAGGTTGTTGCCAAATTTATTCTTGATTGTAAGCCCACCTTCAACATCTACATCAAAAACCGCAGAGCAGTTTTCGGATTCAATGCGCACGATCTCTGATTTTAATGTACCATAAAAGCGTCCATTATAAACTTCTTCCCACTCAATAAAAGCATCTTGGCTTATTTTGTCTCTAAACTCATCTTCTGATAGAAAATAATAGTCAATGCCATTTATTTCGGTTGCTCTCATTGGCCTTGTGGTGGCTGATATAGAAAAGCACATGAACGAAAATTCTTTTAAAAGATGCTGCACTATTGATGTTTTACCGCTACCGCTGGGGCCGCAAAATAAAAAGTGTTTCATATTACTTTTTATCGGGATTTCGATGTTGATTTTTGTAAGCCTAAAATTATTTTCTTAAAGCACGTTTGCCAGTTGCTCTTTTACTTTTTCTGCCTCATCCTTCATTTCTACTACGTTGCGTTGTATGTCAGCGTCATTGGCTTTGCTACCTATGGTGTTAATTTCACGTCCAATCTCTTGCATAATAAATCCCAGTTTTTTGCCATTGTTTTCGGCATCATTTAAAATGCTCAAAAAATAATTGCAGTGGGTAGAAAGCCTTACTTTCTCTTCTGTAATATCTAATTTCTCTAAGTAATAGATCAGTTCTTGCTCGAAACGATTTTTGTCCACCTCTATGCTTCCTTCCATACTTTTTAAGGATGCGGCCAACCTTGTTCTAACGTTTTGCATTCGTTCGGCTTCAAAGGCACTTGTTTTATCTAGTACATCTAAAATAGTATGAACGCGATCCTTAAGGTCTTTTTCAAGTATTTTGCCTTCACGTTGTCTAAAAATATTGAAATTTTTTAACGCTTCATTCAATAGCTTTTGTATGTACTTCCACTCTTCTTCGTTAGCTTCTGCTTTATCAATATTCACCACCTGCGGAAATTGCATAATGATCTGAAGCAAATTGGTGCCGTTAAGATTAAAGGCGGAATTTACCTCGGTAAGGTCATTCAAATATGCTTTGATAAGGTCTTTGTTTAATAAATTTTTTTGAAGGGTAGGATCTGCTTCTATGCTAATGGCTGTATCCATTTTTCCTCGGTCAGCCTCTTTTAGCAACTGCGTTCGCAATTCAATTTCCTTGTCCTTATATGCTTGTGGTAATCGAAGGTTAAGGTCGAAGAACTTACTGTTGAGCGACTTGATTTCTATGGTAATGGTTTTACCGGCAAACTCACCGGTAGCTTTTCCATAACCGGTCATTGAACGGATCATATAGGAGCGTTAATTTTTTACAAAGGTAACATAACGGTAACGAATAATAAACTTTATAGCGGCTCCACTATAATTACCCGCACACAAAATCTGTTTTTAATTTAATAACACAATAGAATATGACCGATTGATTAGATTTGCGGAACATGAAGCAAATTTTTTTAACCGAGCAGGTTAACTACCTATTGCTGGAATACAAGCTGCAACAGATTTCTGCCATTGATGTTTTTAAGAACATTGTTGACCTTATTAGGCCGTCAAAAAACGGAGACCACAGTTCGGCAGAAAAGAAAATCAATGATTTTGGTTCTCTTCTAAACACCCACCCTGAGCTTAAACAAATATTTGCTGCTGCATTAACGCAAATGGTGGGAAATGCCAACCAAACGGAATTGTTTACCCATGTTACCGCCTTGTCGCGAAAAAGTTTTTTTGGGGAGCTAAGAAAATTATTGTTGTTTAAACTTTTACCTCCTGTTGAAGATAGTAGGGAACTTGGCGTAATTATTCGTTCCGTATTTAATGAAAAAAAGGACTTTGAATGGCTTGCGCTGATTGATGATAGATCACTTGCAATTTTTATGCAGGATGCAGGTATTATTCCTCCGGGAAAATTAGCTACCGATCATTACATTATTCAAGAGTTGCTTGACGACACTCAATTGCTATCGCAAATCATTACAGCATTGAGCGTGGATACGGAAATCATAAAAAATTTTGATGAGTTGCTCACTCGCGAATCCCCTTTTAATCAATTGCACCTGGCAGTTACATCTTGGGCAGATAAAGTTAGGCTGAACATGGTGTTGCGAAATAATGATACTCCACTTTACCTGGAAATTTTAGAGCGGAGAAATGATTGTGAGAATTTTGTTACTAAAATGCACGATCTTAAAAATGTAAACGGAACAAGTTTGCATTTAACAATTGTGTTGCAAAAACTGTCCAAATGCCTCAAGCGGTTGCAGAGTTTGATGAATCTTTTGGTTCATCATAGTGATGAAAAAAATTATGATTTACTTGCACAATTCTGTAAAACAGTGGTGAAGGTGGAAAGCCAGAAATATAGCATCAGGTATTTTTTTAATGAAACTATCAGCACCCTTGCTTTCCAAATCACAGAGCATACCGGTAAAACTGGTGAGCACTACATCACTGATTCTGCAAAGGAATATGCAACCATGTTTTTTAATGCGCTTAAAGGGGGCTTTGTCATTTCCTTTATGGTTATTTTAAAATATCTTATCTCGGTGTTAAAGCTTCCTGTTTTACAGGATACTTTGCTTAAAGGCATAAACTACTCTTTTGGTTTTGTAGGCATTCATTTATGGCATGGCGTTGTGGCCACCAAGCAACCGGCAATGACGGCTTCCACCATTGCGCAGTCTATTGAAAGCAGTTCAACGGTAGAGGAAATTAAGGAGTTGGGAAATGTTATACTTAAAGTTTGTAGAAGTCAGTTTGCAGCGGTAATGGGAAATTTATTAATGGTGTTTCCTTGTACATTTTTAATTGCCTATGCTTATTTTTATTTTACCGGAAAGCCACTTATGCCTATTGATGAAGCCCATCATAAATTTGATGCTGTTAATCCCATTCATTCGCTGGCTCTGTTTCATGCAGCCATTGCCGGGGTTATGCTTTTTGTCTCCGGTATTTTGTCAGGATTGGCCGACAATGGCAACCTTTTTAATAATTATTCAGGGAGAATACAACGTTCAAGATTGATAAGAAAAATATTTGGTGAAAAAGGAGCAATGAAGGCAGGCAACTACATTGCCAATAACACCGGGAGTTTAACAGGTAATTTTTCGTTGGGATTTTTACTGGCGTTTGTAGCTTTTATAGGATACATTACTGGCTTGCCATTAGATATACAGCACGTAACTTTTGCAACAGGCAATTTAGGATTTGCGGCTGCACACATTTATGATCACCTTACGCTTAAAGAAATATGGATAGCGCTAGCAGGTATTATCGGAATTGGGTTGATAAATATAGGCGTTAGTTTTACACTAACGATGATTGTTGCCATAAAATCAAGAGGCATTGACTTGAACCTTACTCCGGGTTTGATGGGATATGTGGTCAAACAATTTTTTAAAAATCCTTTGCTTTTTTTCTTTCCTCCAAAAAAAGGAGCGTAGCCTTTCAGCATTATTATAATAAAAAAGCGAGTCTTATTTTGATCGCAGTCTTTCAAAATTAAGCTTGCCTGCCGTTACCTGATAGGCCATCAGGTCGCCTTGCGGTGAATAGGTGGTTTCTATGTTTACTTTTTTAAATGTAATCTTGTTGATCACTTTGCCGACAACGGCAAGCCATTTTAATTTTTCTTTGTCAACAGATGGTTGCTGCGCTACTAAATCTTCTTGCACGGCATAGCTGTTTACTCGCTCAATGGCTTCTTCTTTCACTTTTTCAGGCATCTCCAAAAGCGGAGATTTGTTTTTATTTTTTAGGACTAAATTTTGCATGACCATAGCATATGAGTCATCAATAAAACTTAAAGGCAAGGCTTCGATAATAACTGGAGCAAAGGCGATGTTGTTTGTCGGCAATGGCAGTAAAAGATCAACAACAGGAATTTGTGCCTCCGCCAATTTTTTTATCGGTGAAACAGATAAAGCATTTTTAGTGGTGGTGTCTTTTGTTGTTTTTAGTGGTGGTATTACAGCAGCAACTTGCGATGTGCTGGGGTTTTTATTTTTTAACGCAGCTTTGTTTAATGGAGTTAAAACTGTTGTACCTAATTTGTTTTCTTCAACAAATGATGTGTTATTTTTTGTTTCTGGATTTATAGCACGGTCGCTGTTGTTGTTAATCTTGTTATTGTTTTCTATAATTGCAACGTTGTTCAACTCAGAGGAGTCATCTCTTCCCACAAAAAAATATCCTAAGACTAAAATTACGGAAGCTGCCACAGCATAACGTACAAATGACATGGTGATAACACGTGAGGACACCCTGCGTTTTAAGAGCTCTTTTGATGGAAAAATTATTTTCTCCGCTGCCTGCAACTTTGTTTTTGCAAACAATAAATGCTGCTCATGAAAAGAAACATTGTTTTGTATAAAGTTTAAATAAACGGTAACGTCATCAACAGTAAGGTCGCCTTCAAGGTAGGCAACTGCATATTCGTTAAAGTTAGCAGAGGTAATTTGTGGTCTTTTAAGTTCTGCTTTATTGGTAAAGTTTACCCGCTCCGCATCTAGATGAATGTTTTCAAATGTTTCAAAGGCTTGTTTCAAATCCAGATTTGTTTCCAGGAATAAAAAAAGATCTGCTACCTGTTGGGGCAAAAGTGTCCCATCATAGTAATCAATAAACCATATTTCGTAGTTACTCCTGTTAATCATGTTTTAAATAACATTGTTAAGACTGCCAATAAATTCTTTAAGCGCAACTCTTCCACGATAAATATAAACCTTCACCTGCGACTCAGATAAGTTGGTGATCTCACCAATTTCTTTGTAATCATAACCTTCATAATCTCGCAGCATGATTACGGATCTTTGTATGTCCGGAATTTTACTTAAAGCCTCTTTAAGTATGTCCTTTAGTCCGCTATAACTTTTTTGATGTTGCGGTTCCACATGATGGGCTGCCAAAGGTTCCGTGCGTTTGTCTTTACGGATGAGGTCAATCATGGTATGATGTGCGGTGGTGAATAAATAAGATTTAGCTTTTTCAAACTGTACCTTTTCATGGTTCTTCCAGCATTTTTCAAATGTATCCTGCACCACATCTTTCGCATCATCCTCATCCTTTAAATGATGGAGGATAAAACGATAAATGCCATCAGCATGCTTATCAACACATGAATTGTATTCCGCAGGTGTCACTTAGTTTAGTTAAATACAGTAATATGACGGTTACCCTCAAGGTAAAGTTACAGCCTCTTTTTTACTTTTTATGCATACTTGTAACTTTATCAATGATAGTTAAAATAAGTATGAAGCGTAGGAGTAAGGACATATCTTGTTCGCAATCAGTCTAAAAAAATGCTTTACCCGCCCAAACAAATTATTTTGAAAATCAGTTACAAAAACGTTTACTTTGCGCTCTAATTCAAAACTTTATTAAAATGTCAGACATTGCATCACGAGTAAAAGCCATTATTGTTGACAAATT
>JAYTNW010000111.1:0-8114 GCA_043748115.1 Bacteroidota bacterium
TAATGTAATATCAGACTTTGTGATGAGCCGACCTACAGAAGGAGGTAAGGCTTCACAGCTTTCGGAAGTAAGGCTCGTTTATAACAACACTGCCGTGTATGTGGGAGCGATGCTTTTCGACTCAGCACCAGACAGTGTTTTAAAAGAACTGGGTTTACGTGATGGTGCCGACCCTTCATCAAACAGCGGGTTTACTGACATTAATGCTGACTATTTTCGATTTGTTGTTGATCCATATAACACCCGACAAGATGCTTATGACTTTGGTGTGTATGCTTCAGGTGTGCAGACCGACTCCCGCTTTAGTGATTATTTATTTGATGCCGTTTGGAACAGTGCCGTTCAAATAAATGATAGTGGATGGGTTGTTGAAATGGAAATCCCCTATTCGGCCATTCGATTTCCTAAAAAACCGGTGCAGGAATGGGCTTTGCAATTTACACGCAACATTAAGCGCATCCGCGAATTTGACCAGTGGAACCTTACCCCTTCCACCGCTTACAATTCACAAGACTATTGGGCAACACTTAACGGAATAGCGAATGTTAAACCTCCCATTCGACTTTCACTTACTCCTTACGTAAGTGTGGCTTATGAACGAGTGCCAGTGGTAAATGATGAAGGCAATAGCGAAATATCCAATGCGTTTTCTTATCGCGGTGGTGCTGATATAAAATACGGATTGGATGAACGCTTTACTTTAGACATGACCTTGCTTCCTGATTTTGGACAAGTGCAATCCGACAACAAAATAAAATCATTAAGTTACGAAGAGGTAAACTATGATGAGAACAGACCTTTCTTTAAGGAAGGTACTGATATTTTTTCGAAAGACGGACTTTTTTATACCCGAAGAATTGGCCAGTTCCCTACCGGATTTTCAAGAGCTGAAGATCAGTTAATGGAATCGGAAGAGGTAACAGAAAATCCCACATCATCTAAATTGCTAAATGCAACAAAAGTTTCGGGGCGTACAGACAAAGGATTGGGCATTGGGGTGTTTAACGCCATTACCAATAACACCTATTCTACACTGCGCAATACCGTGACGGGGTTAACAAGAAAAGTATTAACAGAGCCTCTTACCAATTACAATGTAGTGGTATTGGATAAACAATGGAAAAACAACTCATCGGTTTACCTTATCAATTCGAATGTATCACGTTCCAAAAAATTTAATGACGCCAACGTTACAGGCACAGGATTTACCTTTATCAATAAAAAAAACACGTATGGCACCGATGGCTCCTTTTCACTTAGCCAGCAGATTAGCAAATCAACAGAAGATGCAAAAGGTGAAACCGAATTAGGATACCGTTATTTTTTCGGCATCAGAAAAACAAGTGGCACTTTGCGTTGGGGAATTTCGCGGAGTGGTGTAGATGCGAAATTTAACCGTACCGATCTTGGGTATTATGCCATTCAAAACCGGGAAGTCATGAATGCTTATCTCACACTTTATCGCTTTAAAACATACAAAAAAGTGCAAGAGGGCAATACAGAATTCTCATCGAACTATAACACCAGACTTACCAATGGTAAACGGGGATTTTTTGAAGTGCGAAACAATTCCTTTTTACTTTTTACCTCCGGCAATGCCATTTTTAGTGGCGTTGGCTTTACGCCATTAACCTGTAATGATTATGATCCTCGATTAAATGGCAGGTACTTTAAATCATTGCGCTATTGGTATGCTTACGTTGGAGGAAGCTCTGATTACCGTAAAAAATTAGCCGTTGATTTTACACAAAACATGAGTAACTTCAGTGACCGTTTTAAGAGCGAAGGGTATAATACTGATCTTGTGGTTCGATATCGCTTTAACGATAAACTTACCTTACAAACAAAATTCTCAAACTACCGTGACCCTTTTAATGTTGGTTATGTAGATCAAACTGGTGACAATTCCTATCTTTTCGGGGGAAGAAAAACCAATACTTTCATTCACCAGATTTCTGCACGCTATATTTTTAAAAACGACCTCTCTTTATCAATCTCAGCACGTCATTATTGGTTTAATGTTAAATACAGAGCCTTTTTCAATGTGGAAGAAGATGGAGAACTGGTGTCCACCGCTGATGAATTTAACGGAGGATATGACTTTAGCTACAACTATTTTAATGCTGACCTGCTTTTCTCCTGGAGATTTGCCCCTGGAAGCACCTTATCCATTTCCTATAAAAATATTTTTGAAGCTGCTGATGAATTAACCTCCTTGTCATACCGCAAGGACGCTCAATTTGTTTTTGACAACCCTCACGCACAAACTTTTTCCATCAAAGTGCTTTATTACCTCGACTATCTTCAATTGAAGAAGAAATCGTAAATCAACTCTTATTGCTTTACCAATTTAAACGTTTTTTCCTGCTCAGCCCCTAAAAGGTTTAGAAAATAAATTCCAGATCCAAGGCTTTTCACATCAATTGTTTTTCCCAAAACAGATGAGCGCAACACGACCTTGCCCGACACGTCTGTAATTTGATAAGAGCTAAAGGCCTTACTAAAAGAATTTTGAATATATATCACTTCTTCAAAAGGATTTGGGAAAATGAATACCGAAGGTTCTGCTTCCGTAGGCATTAGATTTAATGTTATGTCATTTTGAGCTGCCGTAGTTTTTTCTGCTTGTATTACCTCCAACGTATTGCTATCCTGAAGAATTGCGACTGATAAAAGTTTTGAAGAAGTCCACACTGCGTTAATTGGTGAAGAGTAGTTTAGCACCAAGCTATCACCCACATTAAACGGTATGTTTACAATTGATCCAGAAGAATCCGTTAGCGCCTCTCTAAAAACATCAAAATGTTTTGGCTCTCCGTTGGGTCCAGTGTAAAACAAGGTATCTTCTGCAATGGCCACGTATAACCTAGCTGTGGTGTAAGTGTGCGGTGATACCACTTTTAACACAACCTGCTGCAACATGTTTGAAGTTGAAGTTTTGTTTTGCTTGATGGTAATTTCTATTGGTGTGGTTTGTCCGGTATAGGGGGTAAACAATGTTGCACTGTTGTAGTTGGCAGCAGCAGCAATTGGAGTTCCCTGAATCACCAAACGTGGGGTGCCACCATATACTCCATAAAATTTTGTGCGGCCATCATTTTCCGGCTTATTGTGTTGGTTAAGCAAACATCCCGAATATGGCGAACTGGGATGAAAGGCTAGATGCAGAATTCCCGGTTGTGAATTTAAGTTGGTGTAAAAACCGGGGTTACGCGATGCGCAAATGCTGCACCATGTGTTGGTAAAATGTTCTACAATTACTTTTTTAGGAACTTGCCCAAATGAAATTGCCGAAATAAGTAATGCTGCGATGGTAATTAATTTTTTCATTTTCTGTTTTTGTTTAAGAGCTGGAATGAAGAGGTGAACTTTTGTTATTATCAAATTTTATGTAGAGCTTGTAAAGTTGTATTGATGCTAATACGATAAACAGGATTGGGAATACCACATTTAACCACTGAACACTGGCAGAAGTTTTACCGAAAATAAAATCAAAACCAAAAACAAAGGCCATTATACCTCCTATTGTTCCTAGGCCTGTGCCTAAAACATAAAAATAAGGAAGCGCATTTTTGGTTGATATTTTTTTGGTTTGTACAACCACCAAATTCCATCCCGCCCAAAAAGATATTTGAAAAAAATTAACAGCACTTAAAGACAACCCTAAAAAATACGGATGTATTGAATTCTGTTTGTAACTAAATAAAGAAGTAGTTGAATTGCTTTTATACAAAAAAGAAGCAGCAAAAAGCAAAAGAAAGACTATAGATAAAATCTCCATAACGAGCACTAGTTTTTTATGAGACAATAACCACATCGCTCCTTTAAGCGTTGCAGCCACCACCAACATTTCAACTGTTACTACTCCTAATAAAAAATTAAGGAATGCCAAAAAGCCAGCCGATGAATAAATATCAAACCCAAACAGGTTTAAGTAGCCCAATGGAAGAGCTCCGATAAAACTAATACCAAAGCCAATAGTCATATTTTGCGCTATTTTCATGTTGCAGAAAATGATTTTAATTTGTCTATTAGCAAACTATTTTCTTTCAACATATCAAATCCTTGCTTACAAGTTAAGTATGATGCTCCTGATTTTTTATTCGCTATACTCACAGTGTAAAGCAATCCGAAGTGGCGTTTAATTTCTTTCCACGCATAAAAAATAGTGTGTGTGGGATCATAAATGTGTGTAGGCTCGCTACCTGCACCGTTAAGTTCTATAATCGAGAATTTTTTGCCTTGCTCCAATTCTTCTATGGTATTAAATTTTAAATCGAGCCGACCATAATAGAACTCAGGAATTTGAAGGCATATGTGATTAAACACATCCTCAATTTTTGTGTTGATCATATTACCTGCATCAATAAACTTTGTACCTCTACAATGGTTGCCATAAGGAACCAAATTCATTTCCTCTCCATTTTCTAATACGGTGTGCCATTGATCAGCATACTCTTTTTTAAGAGCAGACAATTGGAAATGAAACCGCGGGTTTTCTTCAAGCAAATCCACCAATGTTGATTTACCGTTACCTCTTACTGTCAAAAACTCTTTTGCCACTATTCCTGTAACCTTACCTTTTGCTTCACCGGGTATGCGCACAAAAAAAACACCAATTTCCTTGGGCAAATCAATAAATTCCTGTAGTAAAAAATCAACCTGCGAATTGGTGATGTAATGCAGCAATTCACCTTTATTGTTTATTTTTTTAACAGCTAATCCGCGCATACCTATATCCGGTTTTGCAATTAACGGATACGTTAACCCTGCCATAACCATGTCTTCATTTACCTGCTGAATTGAAACCCCTTGATGGGCCAAAATAGTTTTCGGATAAAATTGTGTAGGCATCAAATCATATATTTCCTTTTTTGACTCCATAAGGAAGCCCCCATTTTTCATTAATGGATTGGATGCATTAAAAAAGAACAACGACCTGGCTTTAACAGCATAGTACAACCAAACAAAGTACATTGGTATGTAGAGCACTTGAAAAGGCCAATATTCCCAATGGGTAATTTTGTGCAGCATTAAACCCAAAGCTTTTAAGCTTTCACTTTTTCTTTTACCTGTCCTCACTTGAGTGTATGGTATAGCTGGTGAAATGGTATCTGAAAACATTGATTTTTGATATTTTTTTTAAATAATTAAAAATGAATTCGCAAACTCCTCTTTGTTATTCAAGTCAATATGAAACATTTTTACTTTATTTCCTTCAATCATGGTTTGAGTTACGCTAAACGTTTTAAACCGATCATTTCCATTCATCACTAATCCATTTTCAACATCATCTTTGTCGGCATCCAAATGAAAACCTTGCATGTCATTTTCTGTTACAGCAGATTTCCCTCTTATAAATTCAGCAAACCAATCTTCTCTTTGTTTTTGAATTTCAGGAGCATACAACGTGGCTGAAGACCAGATGTGGTTATGCACTGCTGACAAAGACTTTGTTTGCTTTTGAATGCCATTCCAGCGCAGTTGATACAATTTATTTGCTTCCAACAACACTATGGTGAATGGCTCGATATCGTGAAGTGAAATCAAGCTCCATTCTTCAATTGGAGATTTACTGCTGATAATATTCAACAAAACCAAACCTCTGCTTTTTGAATACACTCTATCAGGCATGTGTTTTTTATCAGCCCCATTCAATAACACGGCAACGTTTGCATGTTCATCAACCGCAAACCAAGTACCTCCCGCTTTGGGGTCTTTAGGAAAATTTATTTTTTTATTATTTAGGCAATACAGCAGCGGCTTTACTGCTGTGGGTCGCTCAGTTTTTTCATCCCTACTGGAGGTGATTATAACTTTACCTGAGGAATACACATAGCTTACTGTACACATGATTTCTTGTATTGAATGGTAGAAGGTGCTACCCCAAAATTTTGCTGAAGCTGAATGTTATCGTTGCTCAATAAGGCCACTTTAATTAAAGCTTGGTGATGTATGCAATGCTCTAAATTGTACAACAACTCACGGTAATAATTGGTGTCCATCACCAACTCATTGCCATTAATGTTTTGGATCAAATGCAAAGGCTTGTTTTCCATTACCATGGTTAAACAAATTTCCTCCATGCTGGAAATGGCGAAAGTGGTTTCTGTTTCAATTTTTTTATTGCGCTGCCGCAAATCATAGTTGACTATACCATTGTTGTAATTATCAATCAAGCACTGAAACATTTCAATAATATGCCTTGTGTGCTGACCAATGGTGCTGCCACTTAGTTCGTGAAAGGGCTGAGTATATTCCGTTTCATCCAATTGGCGCAGCAAGGAAACAACCTCCTGTAAAGTATTTTTTATAGATGAATAAAGCATAGCGGTTATATTTTAAATTTTAACAAAGAAGGGATTTTTTTAAAGTCTAAATATACTAAACCTACGCAACTTACAGCAACAAGGATTGCATAAAAAAACAACAGGCCTCCATCGTTTAGCACCACTATCCCCAAAACCAATAAGTGAGCTCCAATGGCTCCCAACATAATCCCAATGCCTAGGAGCGCCCCTATCAAAGTTGTTCGTGGTATTAAAATTAAAATGCTTGCCACCAGCTCTGCAATGCCCGATCCTATTCGGCCCCAAGGCTCCATATCTAGTGCCGAAAAAATATATACAGACTCTGCACTAGCAGAAAATTTAAAAAATAACGTTTGCAACATGATTATTGCTGCCACTAATCTTAATATCCAACTTATAACCGGTGATTTCATTTTTACTTTTTTTTGATGTTATTATTAACGAACCCAAAATTTGCCCAACTGTACAGGCCTAATTTATTTATAAAATTTTTTCCAGTTTACATCTGCATTCGTTTTTAATTTACTTTCATTTTTATTCCAGTCTTTCAATGTATTGTTGAAAAAGGCGTTGTAAAACAGATAAAGTTTATTATCTATAATTTTAAATGTTTTAGGATCCACTTCCACCTTTTCGCCACTGTTACCCATGGCGTAGGCGCACCATCCCCCATATTGTGGTTCGTAAAAAGAAGGGATCTTTAAAAACGCATCCTTATTTGCTTGTGATGAGAAGTAATAGATCACACCATCAATGGTGGCATTAATTTCTTTTTTACCTTGTACTGCTGCACTTTGTTTAAAGTAAGCAACAGGGTCGTAACCGCTTAGCGCAACGGATTTGCTAAGGTTAAATTCTTTAATTCTGGCAGCCTCCTTGTTTTGTGCATAGGTTGTTAAAACATCTGCAAACACCAAAACAAAAACTAGAACTATCTTTTTCATTTTTAGAATATAATTTTATACTGAACATTAAACACCACACTTCTTGTTAATCCATCGGGTCTCACCTCTCTAACCACAAAAGGAGTAGCGGCAACACACTCCAACTGGTTAGAATTTTTAAAAATATAAGTGGCGATTAATCCACCATTTATCGTAAGACCCTCAGAGTTTTTTATTTCAGCCCTTTCTCCGTTAGGCATTTCATACGTATCGTTGCCAAAATGATAAATAGCTAACAGGTTGGGTTTTATTTTCCAGTTTGACTTAGGAAATTTCCAAGAATATCCAACGCGAATCAGTCCGTCACTCTTTCTTTCGAAATGAGTGGTGGGGGCAAAAGCATTTATCCTTTCGTCAGTAAAATTTGCAGGAGAAAACGTGTTTTTATTTTCATTAATAACAGGGACTTGAAATCCCGCATTAAACTCCCAATTTTTTTTAACATTAAAATAAACACCAGCAATAACATCATGGGTGCCTATGCTTGATTGATAATCCAGTGGCAGCACAACACCGCTATTGTTTTTGTTATTGGAGGCATTGAGAGAAACTTTTATACCCAGTAAAAAACCACATTTTATGTTTCGTGTTCTAACAGCACGGTAAGTTCCGGTGACAAACAAATCACCGGCATCAAAATTTTTTCCAGCAAATCCATTTGCATAGGCAGCGGTTAATTTAGCCTGCACGAAAAACAATTGTCCTGCGTTACGGCTGTACTCAAGGTAAGGATTGATGTACTGTGTTTGTTCCAGCCCTTGACTATATCCAATTCCTATAGCAATAAAATTATTTTTAGCGGAATCTGTTTGTTCAGCCTCCACTTTTAAACTACTTAAGCTACAAAAGCCTGCATCGC
>JAYTNW010000112.1:0-4862 GCA_043748115.1 Bacteroidota bacterium
TCACTTACTTGCTTGACAAAAACAGCCCGCAGATAGAAATTGGAGCACATGCTGCAGAGGGAATGTATGCAGAGCAAGGAGGATGCCCCTCTGCAGGTGTTGTGGTGGTAATAGGTTATGTTAGCGGAAGGCAGTGCATTGTGGTTGCTAACGATGCAACTGTAAAAGCTGGAGCATGGTTTCCGATGACTGCAAAAAAGAATTTGCGTGCCCAGGAAATTAGCATTGAAAACAAACTGCCTATTATTTACCTTGTTGACAGTGCAGGCGTGTTTTTACCTATGCAAGATGAAATTTTTCCCGACAAAGAACATTTCGGCCGTATTTTCAGGAACAATGCAGTGATGTCCGGCATGGGCATTATACAAGTAGCTGCAATTATGGGAAGTTGCGTGGCCGGAGGTGCCTACCTTCCCATCATGAGCGATGAGGCTATGATAGTTGATAAAACCGGCTCGGTATTTCTTGCAGGGAGTTACCTTGTAAAATCAGCCATTGGCGAAGATATTGATAACGAAACTCTGGGCGGAGCAACCACACAGAGTGAAATATCAGGTGTTACGGACAACAAGTTTCCTGATGATGCCGCTTGCCTGGATTATATTAAACGATTATTTTCAAAATTGGGAGCCACAGAAAGAGCAGGTTTTGATCGCGCTGAACCGGCATTGCCAAAGCTTGATCCTAAAGAAATTTATGGCATTTTTCCGGCTGAAAGCACCAAGCAATATGACATGCATGAGATCATTAAACGCTTGGTGGACAATAGTGAGTTTGATGAATACAAGGAAAAATACGGACAAAGTATTTTATGTGGTACTGCCCGTGTGAATGGATGGGCAGTGGGAATTGTTGCTAACCAAAGGAAGGTAGTAAAAAGTAAAAAAGGAGAAATGCAATTAGGCGGTGTTATTTATAGTGACAGTGCTGACAAGGCCGCCCGGTTTATTATGAACTGCAACCAGCGTAAAATACCGTTGGTTTTTTTGCAAGATGTGACTGGTTTTATGGTTGGCAGCAGGAGCGAACATGGTGGAATAATAAAAGATGGAGCTAAACTGGTTAACGCTATGGCAAATAGTGTGGTTCCTAAATTTACCATTATTTTAGGTAACAGTTACGGTGCTGGCAATTATGCCATGTGTGGCAAGGCTTATGACCCCCGTCTTATAGCTGCTTGGCCAACAGCACAAATAGCAGTGATGGGTGGTGCACAAGCCGCGAAAACACTTTTGCAGATACAAGTAGCAGCCCTCAAGGCACAAGGAAAAGAATTGTCACCAGAGGATGAGGCGGAACAACTTAAAACTATTACCGATCGCTATAATTCTCAAATTTCACCGTATTATGCGGCCTCTCGTTTATGGGTTGACGCAGTAATAGATCCGCTTGACACCAGAAAGTTAATTAGCATGGGAATAGAAATGGCCAACCACTCGCCTATTATGAAACAATATAACGTTGGCGTTATCCAAACCTGACGAAATATAATCACAACATCATTACACCGTCACTTGAAAACAGCTTCCACGCTACATACAGAACGTCTTTTGTTGGCTCCATTATCATTAAATGATGATGCATTTATTTTGGAATTGTTAAACACCGCAGATTGGATAAAATACATCGGTCAGCGCAATATACATTCACTGGATGATGCCAGGGCTTACATTCAAAAGATTGTAAATAACACCTCCATTCTTTACTGGGTTATAAAAAATGGTGAAGAGGAAAATCCCATAGGGATGGTTACATTTATTAAACGCGAATACCTGCCTAATCATGACCTTGGATTTGCTTTACTCCCGCAATTTTACCAACGGGGTTATGCGTTTGAAGCTTCTTCGGCTGTGTTGAAACATGTTACGGAGCACTATAATTTGAAGAATATTTCCGCCATAACAATTCCTGAAAACGAAAGATCAATTTGCCTGATTGAAAAATTAGGTTTACGATTTGAAAAAGAAATAATTGTGGAGAACGAGAAGTTGCTAATCTACACTGCTGCATCAGATACGTAAATAAAACAAGTGCAGTGCCGATTGTGTATTCTTAACACCTCTTATCTCTAAAATCAATTATTGTACACCCACCATACTTCTGGCCCATTTCTCTACCGTTGTTTTAGGGTCCTTAAAGTCGAAAGAAAATTTTGTGTCTAACGGATTACCGGCAAATGAACCTTTAACTTGGAGAGAAATTTTGCCTCCATCAGTTGCATTTAATGCGCCTTCAAAACGAGCTTCGGTGATATTTACCACACCCAATGGATTGCCATTTTTAACGATCCATTTAGCGGCCCCTAAGGTACCTACTCCCACAATTTTACCTCCCTCCATCACCTGTTTAGCACCTTCCATCACCCCTTTTGAAGTTTCAATAGTAGCGATAAGGCCTGCCACTCTAGGATCGGCATCAATAGGAGTTTGTTCGCATAGGCTGCCCATTCCACCCACCACTTCTCGCGCAGCTAAAAGCGCAAGGTTGGCAGTTCCTTTTGCTGTTTCATAGGCCGCAATGGTTGCCATTGCTGCTGTTCTTAAAGCCGCCTGCTCGGTGTAAAAAGGAATAGCCTCAGCCCCGCGCGATATTTTTTCAAATACATTACCTGACTCAACCCAATTGTTTCTGTCTTTAATACGCTGATCTATCGTAGCAATCTCACGGTGTCGGGAATCAATATCCCCTTGTATTTTTTGAACTTTTTGTCTTTCATTTTCTACGCTTGCCTGTGCTGCACGCAACCTTCCGCAATCCCTGTCACGTTCCTGCTGAACGGTTGAGCGCACATTGTTTACTTGTGTATAAAGCCCATTGATTTTATTTTGCTCATCAGTAAGAACTTTCTGCGCTGCAGTAATGTCGTTTTGAGTTTTCTTGGTTGCCTTATCAATTTCAGCTGATGCATTTTGTGTGATGAATGCAAATAGATCGTTCTTCAATTCAGCTTTTATGTAATAGTCACCACCACTGTGGATGTTTTTACCGGTCACATTAAAATTGCTTTCAAAAACCGTAAAAAGTTTCCCATTCATTTTTAGATCAAAGCCGTTATCAGAAATTTTCATGGCCGTTTCTGATGTTATCCCCAATAAAGTTGCTTTGCCATTAATTGTTAAACCCGATTGGGCAGGTTGTTTGATGACAAGGTGCAAATAAGGATCAGGAGCATCTCCCGACCCTGTAAGTGAAAAGAAGGGTTCGTAACGCAAAGCACCTATTCCCGCTTTGACTTCAATCCCATCCTGAGCAACACCTATTTTTAGCTGTGCCTTAAAATTGGCAAGGCTGCCGTTTCCGGCAATTAGAAAACCGGGCTCGTATTTTTTTTCAAACAAGGTAATTCCTGTAGGACTGGGCACCACGGTAAAACGCACATCTTCCAAGGTTGCAGTAAGCAATGTGGTTTTCAGCTCAGCAGGAATTTGCGCAGTAGGGGCGCAGGCTTCAACAATATCTTTTAAAACTATTTTGTTGAACCCGGCATCTACCATGCAGTTTATTGGGTTAGACGGATCTACTGCTACGGCCACATCACCTGAAAAACGGGGGCTGCTAGGATCACCTACTTTCAGCTTGCCAGCAAATGCAAGTGAAGGTAATGGAATGGGCGTTGTTTTAAAAGATACTCCAAACCCTAACCCCAAATCAGACACTTGAACATTTTTTGCAATACCAAATGGATTATTCCAAGTACCCTGTAACATACCATCCACTTTCACTGCAAGGTTGCTTACATCCACCCCAATGTTTGATTTAAACACCAATACATCATTATTCATTTTAACATCCATGTTACCTCCCATGCTAATTGTAAAATTACCCGGGGCGGGTGCTAGGGTAAACGTTATTCCCTTTAACACAACATTGCCGTTTTTATCGAACTTAATATTTGTCTGTAATGTAGTTTGCAACTTAATATCAGCAGGTCTGTTGCTGATGGTCGCCAAGAGAAGCAGGTTGGACTGTCCCATAAATTTTTCCAGCTCGGGCGACAGTGCATGGATGTCGTATTGCCCCATCAGCGTTAATCCGCGACCTACTTTTGGAGTTTGTCCCATGGCCTTAAAAATGGATAGATTGGACTCTTGGTTATCAGAAGAAAGAACGAGTGCTGACTGTTTAAACTTGAGTTGGTCTAAAATATTCAACCCGGGATCAAGGGTGGCAAATGTAAAGTTCTGTGGTGGTGAAAAGCCAAGTAAGAAATCATGACCCGATCCTTTCCTATTGGTTGATGTAAAGCGAAACTCCGCTTGACCAATAGACGAAGTAGCGCCAAAGGTGCACGACTTGTTGAATGGCTGAAATGTAAAGGTGCAATTACTCATTTCAAATCCCCAGATGTTGGCAGGAAGGGCATCGGGCCTTTGCATGCCTAGTGAATTAAAAAGATCGTTTACACTTAGTTTACCTACCTCACCTTTCATATTCCACTCATCACGATCATCGGCAGCAACACCCTTTAGTGCCATGGTGCCATTACCTAAATTCCCGTTACAGGAAATTTCAGCCCTCATGCTTCTTGATTTTTTGTCGGTAGGGTTTGTTACAATATATTCAACCACAACGTCACTTACAGAAAATGGTACTTCACCAGCAATTTTCCATGGAGCACTCATCATAATGATGTTAACCTGGCTAACCACATTATTGTTGAACCCAAACGAGAAGGATTGAATGCGGAGCATATCTTTCAGCGAGGCGGGCATCCATTTATCCATTACCTCGCGGGTTAGGTTTTTCTGGTCTCTGCGGTCTAGATCACTATTGGAAGCGAAGGTTGCTTTAAAGGACGAAACAGTGGTAGCATCCGCCATTTGTGCTTCTACATTAACACCGCTAATCCCAAAAAAGGTGGC
>JAYTNW010000113.1:0-6688 GCA_043748115.1 Bacteroidota bacterium
GGTATAACCCGTAATTCAATAGTTTCTAATAAAAAAAAGCCGCTTTGCGATATGCAAAGCGGCTTTTTATATTTAAATAATATTTTATTGTCCTAAAACAACATTAAAACGTAACGAGAATTCATCCATGATTGCTTTATCTCCAATTTCAGCAAAGAAAGTCTTTGAACCATAACGCACATCATATTTTGTACGGTCAACATTCACTATGCCATCGCAAGTCATTCTGCTGCCTTCGCCTTTCATAGAAGCATTGAACTCAATAGGATTGCTTTTGTCCTTTATGGTCAAAAATCCTTTTACGGTATGGGTCATTCCATTTTTAGGAGTTTCTAAAGGTGTAATGGAAGAAATTACCAGTTTAGCAGTTGGAAATTTTTCGGTGTCAAAAAAATCAGGAGACTTTAAGTGGCCTTCTAATTTTTCTTTGCCTTGTCCGGCTTCTAAATCGGTGCAATTGATAGATTGCATGTTTACCTCAAACGTTCCGGTCCATTGCCCGTGTGTGTCAGTCAGCAAACCGCTTTTTAACATAATGTTTCCACTGTGTTTACCTGTAACTTTTGTTCCTTCCCAATCCACTTTGCTGGCTTTTACATCAGCATTATAATTGGTTCCGTGAAGGGTGGTTTTTCCTGTGAAGGAGAACATGACAGACGCTGCTGCAATGCTCAGGATAGAGACTAATTTTGTCATAATTTAATAGTTTAATAGTAGTGCAAATAAACAACAATTGTTGTCAAAAGTTTATGAAAAATTGCCAAACAGTAAAAAAAAAGGGTTGAATGGGTGGGGATTTTAACGTTACTTCGGTTGGTGGTGGGGCGGTCAATTTTGCAATTTTGTTGGTTTTTGGCAATTCACGCTTAATTTTATCACATGCTTTTAAAAGACGTCAAGCCTTTAATGGTCATTCCGGGTGTAGGCAAATCCATAGCCGCTGATCTTTTGGCCATTGGTATTAAACAGGTATCTGATCTTAAAGGTAAAAATCCAAAACATTTGTATGCCCATTCCAACAAAGTAGCAGGGTGTGTACAGGATCGTTGTTTGTTGTATGTGTTTCGCTGTGCTGTTTATTTTGCTGAAACCCCATTGCAAATGCACGATGCCGAAAAACTGAAGTGGTGGAACTGGAAGGATAGAAAAAAATAAAGGAACTGCATTTTGGTTAACATCTCACCATCCATTGTAACAGGTACTAAAAGGTGTACTACAAATTGAGTATTGGGGACTTCTTTAAAAAATGGTTTCTTTGTAATTAATTCTATGTAATAAACATAGCATCAGCGGTAAAAAACACTCAGTTAATTAATAACAGTATTTCTTTTATTGATCATCACAATCCTAAATTACACCAAATGAAAAGTACACTTAAAGCAGTTAGTTATTTTTTAATAACGGCAATGATTTTTACCTCCTGTAAAAAGAAGGACGATTCACCTTCTGATCCACAAGGGCCATCAAACCTTGGATGGAACGGCTCAGATAATGTAAGCCAGGTTCCTACGTCTGTTACCAACACCAATATTTTTAACACTGGAACACTACCGTCAAAGGTTGATTTGCTTCCTCATTTTCCACCCGTGGGCGATCAAGGACAATATGGTACCTGCGTTGCATGGGCAGCAGGCTATAACATGAAAACAGTGTTAGATGGAATTCAGCAAAACCTCAATGCTTCACAGTTAGCAAATGCCGGATCTCAAACCAGCCCAAAAGATTTATATTGGTCAATACCTGATGCAAAAAAAGGTGAGAATTGTGGTGGGACTAATTTTACAGATGCCATGGATGCATTACTAACAAGAGGAGCGGCAACACTACAAACGGTGCCTTACACTTCATTGGGTAACTGTGCTCAGTCAGGTGTGCAGCAAACTTGGACAACAGAAGCTAACCAGAGAAAAATTAAGAATTTTAGAAAGATTGATGCCACTATTGCAAGCGTAAAGGAGCAGTTGGCTAACAATATTCCAGTTGTTATTGGAGCTAAGTTATCAGACAATTTTATGTCGTGGAACAGTGATGCTGTATTTAATTCCAATACCTCTTTTAATCAAGTGGGGCAACATGCTTACCATGCGCTTATCATCTCAGGCTATGACGATAGCAAAGGTGCTAACGGAGCTGTTCGCGTGGTTAACTCTTGGTCGCCCAACTGGGGTGATGCGGGTTATATCTGGATTGATTATAATTTTCTATTGAGCGAATTTGTCTTTGACAATAACTTTTACATTGCATCCACCAATGGAGGAACAACGCCTCCTGCGCCAACGCCAACACCAAGCAGCGGTGTGGATGTGGCTACGTGGGTTTTTGGTGATGAAACAAATTATTGGAATTCAGGAGTTGGTAATGAGCGTGTAGTTTATTGGAACCTCTACAACATTGGTACATCCACAGCAGCAGCTTCGGCCAACTGGAATATGTATTATATTTATTTTAATGCATATAATGCCAACGATTACGGTGTGCTTTTGTATGATGAATTTAATACTTCTGTTGCAACCAATACCTATGTTATAGATCCTAATAATCCTAACCACATTACTTTAAATGTTGATTTGCCTTCTAACAGCGATTTGGGTACGGTGGCTTTTGGCTCGCAACAACTATATCAGGTGTATTACACACCTCAAAATTTAACGGGCGATTATTATTTGGTTTTAATTGCTGATGCAGGAGGTGCGTTTGATGAAGGCAATGAGCAAAATAATTTCTTCTACACCACGGATCAGTATCCAAAGAGTTTTCAAAATGGATATTCTGAAAGAAACAGCAATCCTACATCCACATCACAAAATATACTAAATTATAAATTTGTGAATAACCAAGTGGCGTCCATAGCCAACCTTAAATCTTCTAGTTTTAACACTGTGGTAACACCCCTTCGCCCCAATGCTTACTCATCTGAAGAGATAGGAGCCATGCTAAAAAACAAAAAACAAAATGGAGACCTTAATAAAAAATTAGCTGCATTTAAATTGCGTCAGGGTAAAGGCGGATTTGGAGCTAAATAAAATCTGTTACCGCATTGGTAATAAATAAACCGCAATTCCGGATAAAAGTTACCTGCTTTTATTCGGAATTTTTTTTATCCTGTTATTATTCTATAATATTATTTAATCTTGCAAACAAATCACATCAATGAATAGCATTAAAAAGATTATTATACTATCCGTTATCATTTTCAATGTATCCTGTGCCACAGGAAAAAACAACAACAAAGAGATGTCGCTAACAGCACTTATTAAAGCAGGAAAGAATGTGGTTTTTGAAGACAAGGCGTTTAACAGCGACTGGGATTTTACTGCAGAACTAGAGCGCGTAGCCGAAACCGAAGGAATGGATCGAGTATATGTAGCGAGTGCTATAACGTTTAAAAAATGCACATTTAAAGGTAAGGTAGTTGCTATGGTCAACGGTGCATCTGGTGGTGGCGTGAGCTCTTATTTTCAGAAAAATGTATCCTTCATCAATTGCATTTTTGAAGAAGAAGTAAATATGAGAGCAGCCACTTTTTTAGCAGTGTGTAGTTTTCAGGGAAGTAGTTTTTTAAAAGGTGCTAATTTTGAAGAATGTACATTTATGAATGACGCTTATTTTAACGACACCAAGTACAGAGAAGAAACCCGCTTTCAAAATATTACCGCAATGAAAAAATCGAATTGGATGAAAGCACGATTTGAGTCCAACGTTAGTTTTCAGGGAGCAACTTTTTATAATGATGCACAGTTCAGCACAGCGGAGTTTCAAAAGTATGCGGACTTTACCGTTTCGGTTTTTCAAAACAATTGTTTTTTTAACTATTGCAAATTTGGGCCTCAAGCCATTTTTAACAGCTCGTCTTTTAGTCATAGAGTGGAGATGTTGAGCAGCAGTTTTCAAAAAATAGAAATGCGAACATGTTTATTTGTGCTGCCACCTAAATTTTATCAAAATGAGATTACAGGGACAATTGATTTTTCGAAAAGTATTTTTGTTAGTGGACTGCCTGATCTAAGTAAAATGAAAAGGGATGTAATCCTTGCTGAAGATATAAAGTTAGGGACGGAAATTATTTCTTCCGCAGTGTTTCTTACACGGGTGGTAACACCATAAACCAAATTTAGTGTAAGGATGTAATAAACCACAACTGTTTTAATTCACCTAGCGGTTTTTTAAGCTCATTTTTTTAATTCATTTTGACTTAGCTGCTGAGGAAAGAGCCTATCAAATCATAAAATAAAGCGATTATGCTTTGCAGATGCTCTACATGGGAAATGATTGGCTGCTCGTCAAATTAATGGCTAACTTTTTTAACGGTTTTTAAAAATAGCCAAACGAAAAATAAAATAAATAGGATCACCAATACTGGAAACAACCAGGATAAAAGAGAAACTACTATTGCTCCCACACTTTCTATTGTAGCTAAAACAAAATTTCCTATGCCGCCCGTTAGCGCAGTTGATTTAAGGCGTGTTACTGAAGTTGCTGCACTTGTTAACCCGGCAATGCCACCTCCTGCAATTAAGGCAAATGAATATTTTATCAGCGGTTCAGTGTCAGGAAACAATGATGCGAACATGACCCCTCCGGCTGCCACCGATCCTGGAATAGAAATGGAGTCTAATAAATTGTCTATAAATGGAATGTAGTACGCACTTACTTCGAGTATTGCTGCTATGGCGAAAGTTAGCAATGCCGGCATAGTGCCTATCCATAAAAAGGAAGGGGAAAGCGTTATTTTCCCAAAGTAAGAAAGGCATGATAGGAAGAGCAGTGGAATAAAAATGCGAAGACCACATGCTGCACTTAGTCCGATACCAAGTAATGCTGGAATAAAAAACTGTTCTATGTTTTGCATGAGCAGAGATATGATATGGCTAATGTAGGGATAAATTAAATTCTATACTCCGTTTTCGTTTTGATACAACATGCAATAGTTACTAAAAGTGTTTTCTATGGTATATGGGATGCATGAAGGAGGGAAAGCGTTGTTTCTTAGTGCTTCGGTTAACATGGCAATTTGCTCATCAGTGCTTTTAGGAAGTATAGTAAACAGCGGGTCGCTTACGATGACACCATTACCACCGGAAAAAACTTTACACCCATGTGCTAATGCTTCCAACATGACCATGCCTTCACTTTCATATAGTGAAACATGCACTAAACATTTGGATGCGGCCATGTACTGCATTACCTTTTCTCGAGGAATACTGTTTAATAGCTTCACATTGTTTGCTAGCTCATGATGCGTAATAAATGTTTGCATTAGCGACAAATATGCTTTGTCATGTTGCTCGCCAATGATTAGACAACTGATAGACGGAAAAACGGGTTTTAATTTTGCCACCAAGGTTAAAAATCGCAAATGATTTTTTAAAGGTATAATGGAGCCAACGGACAAAAGGTCAATGGTTTTTGGTTTTGCATCAGCAATAAATTTACTATTCATGCCAAAGGGAATGAGACCCGTTTTTAAGTTCGCTTTATTTTTAAAAAAAGTTTCAGCCTGCTCTGTAAGACTAACAAGTTGCATTTTTTTAAACCAGCTCCAACTAAAATAGTTGTTGCCCAAAGCATCTTGGCCCATAATGGTGGTGATTTGCCTGATGTTGTTAATCTTGCAAAAATATTGCGCGATCAAACTGGTGTCGCCAATCCAAAATGAATGAATAATGTGAATAGGATCTTGCTTGTGAATATTTTTAAGAAGTTTCCATGCTTGAAAGTAAGTGGCTATTTTTTTTATGCCTCTTTTGTTTTTTCCGCCAATGCAAAACACTGGAACCCCATTCCATGAAAACGTTTTTTTAGCGAAGGGATAATGCAGGCTTACAATAGTTAGTTTGTAGCCACTATCAGCAAACTGTAATGCAAGGTCTTGTAAAGGAGGAATGCAGCTAGTATCGCCTTCATCTGCTGCAAAGCCGGGAGTTAGCCAGAGGATATGTTGCTTTTTCTGCGTCATTGAATGCTAAAAAGTGTCCACCCACCGGGAAGTTTTTTTTGTATGGAAATAGAGTAATTATTTTTTAGGTATGTAAAATTGAGCATGGGGTTTTTATCTTTCCATTGTTCTTTAAACTTTTCTTCGTTAAATAAAACTAAGGCGCCTTTTTCAAAAGTATCGAATTTGGTTTGCCACATGTTTTTATAAATGAAGTGGCAATCTCTCCCTCGCAATGCAACATCAATGTCAAATGAGTAAAGTGTTTGTCCACGATAAGTGTAAAGTTCTTCGGCTATTTGTTTTTCCAATTGATTTCGTTGGTAAAGCGGAAAAATAGCTCGTAGCGCCAGCGGCACAGAAACTAAAACTGTTGCCAAAATCACATATTTAATGCAGGGTTTCCATTGCATCATCCTGCTAAAGGCTGGATAAAAAAGGAGAATAACAAATGGAAAAGTGAGCAGAAGAAAGCGATCGTTTTGAAAGGGTATTCCTGCGAGAAAAAGCGCATAAACAATAACTGATATGGCGAGTAACTTTTGAAAGGTGCCTGAAAAATCAATGGGTTTAATAAAGTGCAAAAGAGGAATAAATAACAGTAGATAACCCGGATAAAAAATATTCTTAAAAACATAAGCAATATTGGGTAAGGTATAAATGCTTACGCCATCAGGTGTAGTAAATGCTCTTTTTAAAAAATGAGTAAGACTCCAACTTTGAAGCCAGATGTGCTGTGTGCTTCCTTCCCTG
>JAYTNW010000114.1:0-5417 GCA_043748115.1 Bacteroidota bacterium
TACAATTCAAAAGTTTGCAAAAAAGGGGATGGTAGCAATGATTGGTTTTTTTGCGTGAATGTGCTTGGTGGCAATTCTTTAAATGAAAATCGCCTTTGATTTAGTTATCTTAGCCTTTTGAAACACTACTATGACAATTCGAAATCCGAACCCACAAGATCTAAAAGCTATTTTTGAGATAGAAGCCGTATGTTTTCCTCCCAATCAAGCTGCGTCTTTTGATACGCTGTCACAACGGCTATTGGCTTTTCCGCAGCATTTTTGGTTAGCAGAGGAGAATGAAGTAATAACAGGCTTTATCAATGGCATGATCACAAATTATGATGTTGTAAAAGATGAAATGTTTAAAAATGTTGAATTGCACATGGAGGATGGAGCATGGCAATCTGTTTTTGGACTTGCTGTTTTGCCTGAATTTCAAAATAAAGGTTATGCCGGAAAATTGTTAGAGCATGTAATGCTTGTTTCACGGCAAAATAGGAGGAAGGGAATTGTGTTAACCTGCGAAAAGCATCTTGTTCCTTACTATGAAAAATTTGGTTTTGTTAATGCAGGGTTATCGGCTTCCGTGCATGGTGGCGATGTTTTTTATGATATGAGAAAAGAGTTGTAACCAAAGACCTCCTCTTCTAATAACACCCATTTAATCGTTTCTTTATTTTCGTTTTTATGCAGGAAAAAAGCACCATTCTTGAAAATTAATAGAGATAGAATATTATTCGCTATTTGTTTTTATGTTTTTTGGTTATGTGTAAAATGACAACCAACAGATTGTCGAAAAAAAGAAGATGACATTCCATTTTTCTGTATCGTTTTTGCCGGAAGTAGCTCTTAATTATATTTATAAAACTTAGCTCGCTTTTCTTAATTTTATCCTTCAACTTGGTTTCATTTGTTAATACCATCCATCTTTATGCAACTCTCCACCCAACTTGCTAAACACCTTCGCGAAGTTTTCTTTGGCGGCAACTGGACTTATTCAAATCTAAAACAGAACTTGACTGATGTTACCTGGCAGCAGGCAACAAATCCTGTGCAATCATGTAATACAATAGTCGCACTTACTTACCACATCAGTTACTTTGTATCAGCTGTTCTTGATGTGTTTAATGGCAAACCTCTCGCAGCACATGATAAGTTTAGCTTTGATCACCCTCCTGTCACTTCGCACAATGAATGGCAGGCATTGCTTGATAAAACATTTTCTGAGGCTGAGCAGTTAGCTGCATTGGTTGAGCAATTGCCGGACAATAAATGGTGGGAAGATTTTACAGATAAAAAGTACGGCAATTATTATCGTAACATTCATGGCATAATTGAACACACACACTACCACCTCGGGCAAATAGTCGTCATAAAGAAAATGATCTTGTTGAAACAGCTCCCTCTGCTTAGCATTTGATTTTTACTTTTTTCATTAAATTATTTTTTAGCTCATGGCATTAGACTGCCGAAGGATTGTTTCTATTTTTAACTTTGCATTCGTAATTTTATTTTATGAGTCAGCTACCTCCATGTCCTCAATGCAAAGCGGAATTTACTTATGCCAACGATGATACATTGGTTTGCCCCATGTGCTTTAATGAGTGGAAGGTAGAGCCTATTGCCGGTGAAAATATTGAGGAAACGCCAGAGGGTATCATAAAGGATGCTCATGGAAACATACTTTCTGATGGCGATACGGTGGTGCTGATAAAGGATCTTCCAGTTAAAGGTGCTCCTAAGAATTTAAAGGCCGGTACAAAGGTTAAAAATATCAGGTTGCGTGATGGAGATCACAACATTGAATGCAAGATAGAAGGCTTTGGCACGATGTTCATAAAATCAGAATTCGTTAAAAAGTGACTTTAAGATTGGATGCGAAGGTTATTCCTTTTTGTATAGTTCAATATATTGATCTTTTATCTCGAACCATCCATCTGAAGCCTGGTCTTGTAAGGCTTGACGGGCCACAAATTCTAAAATAGGTTGACGCTCATCAATACTCCGACCTGTTTCACTTTCCCACTCATTAGTAGAGGGAATAAAGATGATAGCAACACAGTTGCCTCCGCCAAACTCGAATTGAAACCGTAGCGTAGAGGAACTACTGCTATAAATTACAACGCCTCCACGCCCTTCGGTTTGGTACTTTAAACTTTCAGTCATCTTTTTGTTCTTTGTGTACCGTCTGTTAAGGTTGTGATAAATAATAATGCAAACGGTAACAATGGAGAGCAATATCCAAAACCATTTGGACTTTAAAACATAGTCGGGCACATAACTTATTCCGATTAGAAATCCTGCATTCTCCATCTTCGGCTTGCTAGTAAAAGTGCTTATGGGTAATGTACTCATCAGTATTGATCAATAACTTAAAAATATAAAAGAAGTGCGATTAATAAATTCAAACCAAGGCCAAGTAAAAAAATAATACGGCTCTTGTGTTGGCACAACCTTGGTGTTTCAACAACTGCACTCGGCAATTACCACTACTTTTTTCTTACGGTAGAGTTTTTGGATAACCTTAAGCAATGAGTCGTCAATAGCATCTGCTTTATCGTAATCAATATTGCCAGCATCGTCCTCGTACGGACTTTGGTCTATTTGTTTTTGCTTTTGTTTCAGTTCCTTAATAATGGCTGTTGTGGCCTCGCTTGGCTGGTGGATAAAAACACGGTATCAACAAAGGTAGCCTCCGAACACATAGCTCGCTTTAGGTTTAGTTTTCATCCATGACAGATCAGCAATGCTCAATGCGCTTGCTATGGTGGTGCCATAGCCAAAATCTATTAGCGTGTCAATGGTAAGTGCTTTAACAGCCTTAAACGCTACTGAACTCAAGCCTGTTAAATAATAGATGTGAAATTTTTCATTGGTCGTGTCACCGGGTATTTGGAAGTTGTATTTCAGCCTGTGTTTAAAATACACCAATGAGTCGTTTTCACTTATGCCTTTTGCATTTTGATCCAGTGCCGTTAATAGATATGAGGTACTCTTTAATGAATCTGTATTAAAATAACCCGCTGCCACATAAGCATATCCTGTATTGCTTTTTCCATTTTTATACTCAATTGTAAATTGGATGTGGTAACCATTGTAATCGGCTTTGGCAGCTACCGACCAAAGAAGGCAGGTTGCCATAACAACTATTAAATTTTTCATAATAAAACAGTTTATTTTTCAAATGCAAATTTAGTGCGAATAAACGAAGTAAAGTAAAAGCCACTTTTGGCATATCCATGAAATGCACAGGTGGTGCCTTTTGTTTGCTGTTTACAAGCCTAAAGCTTACATCAGTTTTAGAAGGAAATAGTCATCAGCCTGCGTCTATCATGGCAACAAAGAAAGTTCAGGGTAGTTAACAGGTTGAATGCTTTCTGGGATGTTGCGATTATTCCTGGCACTGTTCACAGATTTTGAAACTGTGTATGCCGTCATGTTATTTTCGCTATAAGGTTTTATTAACAAAGAAATTTCTTCTTTTGTTAAATTTGGATCAATCCATTTCTTCTCGTCTTGAGGTGAAAGAATGAGTGGCATTCGTTTTTTTAGGTTGTGAATGGATTCCATCAATGGATTTGCTGGCGTGGTGATAATTGAAAATGTATTTTTCACCTCTCCTGTACTTTTGTCAACCCATGATTCATAAATGCAGCCCAATGAAAAAATGTCATGGCTCTTTGTCTTGATGAAGTATGGGTATTTCACTTTGTTGACATCACGCCATTCGTAGAAACCAGAAACGCCAAGTAAGCAGCGTTGTGACAAAATGCTTTTTTTAAAAGATGGTTTTTCGAAAACGGTTTCGCCAACAGCGTTCAAGGTTTTTGATTGAATGTCGTTAGCCGTGGCCATGTCCTTTGCCCAGGCTGGAATTAGCCCCCACTCAAAAAGAAGATAACCGTCATGTTTAACAATTGGTAACAGCGGATGAGCAAACCCACTTATGAAATAATATGTCGGCAATTCATCCAAAATAATTTGTTTACTCCCTTCCTTGGGTAAAACATGTTGGTAACGTTCAGCATATTTCTGCTGTCGTTTTTCCATGTATGCTATGTTGTAACACATTGTTTAGTTCGTGGCTTTTGTTTGTTAACAGTTAAGTTATTCGTGTCTTTACGGTGGGTGATTTCGTGGGCAACCATATTGTGTAACTACAGCATGAAAAACTGTTATGAGAGCCAGTAATTCCATTGTTGTTTAACCAAAGATAAAAAAATTGGAGCGATGTGTTGTTTCATCTGTTTTAGACTTGCTTTAGGTCGGTAAGGTTAATGCCAAAGATTTGCCAATTTGCTGTGGTGTAGGAGGAGGGGAATAAATCATGCCAACAGAAAAGGACGCTGATCGAAAACACGAAATTTTAATTTAT
Source organism: Bacteroidota bacterium (assembly GCA_043748115.1). Taxonomy (GTDB): domain Bacteria; phylum Bacteroidota; class Bacteroidia; order AKYH767-A; family OLB10; genus OLB10. Next base: position 4,358 of record JAYTNW010000114.1, read on the forward strand.
CGCAGAAGACTTTAAATTCAAATACGCCACTAGTCAAAATACCTATCCACTGCGATGTTGGTTCACAGCATGTGAATTATTTTATAGGCTGTGAAGGGTATTATCTGCTAAGTTTTAAATTATTCGATGTTGAAGAGCTTGCCTGTTGCGATAACTGTGTTGTCTTGTGAGATGAGGAAGAAATACAACCCTGTGGAAAGATTGTCACGTGTAATGGTGACAGTTTTACCGTTGATGTTTTTATGACTTTAACGGTCTGGTATCACTTTCACCTACTACAAAACTCTATTCAGGTCATGAAATTCCATCTATTGTAAATGTGCTGTTAGCTGTAGCTTCTCTCATTTGTCCAGCAGTGGATTATACATCATAATTGCGTTATTCTCAGTAACAAGTTCTTCTATGGTGCTGTTGTCAGCAAGAGTTGTAATTTTTTTCCAAATTTTATTGTGTCTTGTGTAACCGCCCCACCATTGTTGTTTAATCATATGTTCTGTTTCGTAAATGTCATATTTTACCTTTAAATTTCCATCACAGAATATTTCACCGTTCAAATATTCATTGTCAAGCCACAGATTAATTTGAAAATTTTTGTCGGTATTGTTTGCCAATTGCAGGTCAATGTAGTTGTAAGATAAAGTTGCCCCACAAGCAAAAGGAATTGTCCTGTTGATGTCTGGAAACACGTCATAGCTATGTCGCCAACGTTCCTTAATTGTCAAAGGGGTATGTAGTGCCATCCAATAAAGTAAATTACCTAATTGGCAAAGTCCACCTCCTGTGTCTTTTGATATTTTGCCGTTGTGCAACGTCAAACCGTCAAGGTAACCTTTTGATTTTGTTGGTCTGCCCACAAGCCGCCAAATTGAAAATGTTTGCCCAGGTTTAATAACAACTTTGTTTATGTGACCAATTGCAATTTTAAGATTTTTTACTTTGTTATGCTGTAAATACATTTCAACATCTTTCAACGGTCGCAATAAAAAGGATTTGTGTTTTATTAAAGAATTGTCGTAGGTGATTTTTGTATCAACTTTTGCAAAATTGTTGCCACCCAAAA
>JAYTNW010000115.1:0-9722 GCA_043748115.1 Bacteroidota bacterium
TGTTATCTCTGACGGGGCAGCATATTTTCCTACAGGAAATTTTAAATCTTCCATACTTAAATTTTAGAATGGCTAAAATCGTAAAAACACGTTAAAAACAGATGTAGAAAGGTGTCATTAACCACCTTTATGTTTAAATGGAAAGCTGCCTTAATGCAACAAGTGTTTTTTCGGAAGCAGTTTTCAGGTACAAAATATCTTCAGCAAGGCCCGTTATGTTTCCAATTTTCCCTTTTTCTTCAACCGCCATGCAAGCATCAGCAAGTAAGCGCGCCCCCACGTTGGCTGCACTGCCTTTTAACTTGTGTGCTGTTTTGTACATGATATCAAAATCGTTTTTGTAAAAATAGGAAGAGGCTTCAGGCACCAATTTTTCTATTTGTTTTATAAAAAGATCTATAATGCCTTTTACAAAGGAGGAGTCATTGTCAGGAGCCAAGGCTTTAAGGCGATCAATGGCCTGAGGGTCAATAATTAAAAGTTGCGGACGTGTGGTACGTCTTTTCTCCTGCTGCATTTTTTCGGCCCATCGTTGTATAAGCATTTGTACCACTTCAATGCGAATGGGTTTAGTCGTGTAATCATTCATTCCTGCCTCAAGGCATTTTTCTTTATCGCCATCCATGGCAAACGCAGTCATGGCAACAATGATGGTCGCTTGGTTTTCTTTTTTCTTACGTAGTTCAATGGTCGTTTCCAGCCCGTCTTTTTCAGGCATCTGCACGTCCATAAAAATAAGGTCATAGTTTTTGGTAGCCATTAAGTCCAAAACCTTCAGCCCGTTGTCAGCAACATCGGGTTTATAGCCGAGCTTTTCCATTACTGTAACTGCCAATGTTTGGTTAATGGGGTTATCCTCTGCAATTAAAACCGTGAGTGGATATTTTATCGCCAAATCGGTATTAAAGGACGGAGTGTTGTCATCTTCTTGAGCAAATGCTGCGGCATTCTCCACAAAGGCTTTAATCAGCACGGTTGAAATTTTAATGGCATCAGCACCGGCAGGCAGCACCGCTTCAAATAATTTATTTCCATAAATGATGTCACCTCCGGAAAAACTGGCATTGAACACAAAAACAGGAACTCCAGAAATCCTTATTTGTTCTTTCAATTCTTCGGCAAGGAGGAGGTAGTCCGTTAACTGAGCGTCCATGATGAGTGCATCATAAGCGTTTTCTTCGGTGAGTTCTTCTTTGGCGTCTTCAAAAGTTTTTACTGTATGATGCAAAACACTCCAGTCATTAAACATGTCGCTGATGCGCATATCAAAATCTGTATCAGAAGAGAAGATGAGAATTTTTTTTCCGCGAAGTAAACGAAGGTTGTTTCTTACGCCTTTGGCCGCTGCTATTGGTGCAGGTTTGGTGTGAATGGTGAAATAAAACTCAGAGCCTTCGCCTTCCTTACTTTCCACATCAATAATGCCACCCATCAACGCGACTAATTTGGTGCTTATGGTGAGTCCAAGTCCTGTGCCACCATATTTTCTGTAAGTAGAAACATCAGCCTGTGAGAATGATTGAAACAATCTTGACTTTTGTTCTTCTGATATTCCGGCACCGGTATCTTTCACTGAAAATTTTATTTGCAATCCTTCACCGCTGGTTTCTAGCAATTGTGCTCCAATCAAAATGTGGCCTTTGGCTGTAAATTTTATAGCATTTCCAACTAAGTTAACCAACACTTGTTTTAAACGAAGGCTGTCGCCCATGATAAAAGCAGGAATGGTTTTATCAATATTATAAAACAGTTCTAATTTTTTCCCCAGTGCTCGGTAATACAGGAGGTCAAAGGTTTCTTCAATTACCTTACGAAGTTCGAACGGCTCATTTTCCAACTCCATTTTATCGGATTCTATTTTAGAAAAATCCAATACATCGTTAATGATGTTTAGCATGTTTTCACTACTCAATTGTAGTGTGCTTACATACTCACGCTGCTTATCACGCAGTGGGGTCATACGCAGTAGCTCCAACATTCCCACTATGCCATTTAAAGGAGTACGTATTTCATGGCTCATGGTAGCCAAAAACTGCGACTTGGCAGCGGTGGCATTTTCTGCAATCTCTTTGGCTTTTATTATTTCTTTTTCGTACACCGCTCTTTCTGTCACATCTCTGCCGAATAAAGAAACACCACTAATGATATTGTCTTCTCCAGCTATTGGATTTAGCGATATCTCGAACGATTTTTTTTCGTTTTCATCAATGGGGTACTCTAACGTGTAAACCATTTTTTCGCCACGCAAAACCTTCATGTGATTTTCCGACCATTTTATTTTATCAGCATCTTTAAGTTGCTGCCTAAAGTCATCCCCCGGTTTCAGGTTTTTGTTGTAGGCATTGTAAAACCAGTTTTTAAAGGCACTGTTAACAACCGTTATTTCATGATTTATGTCCACCGACAAAATAATGTCACGTGTGTTTTCAATCACTGATGAAACATTGGCTCGCGTCAGTGTCAATTCTTTTTGCAACATAACTGCAGCGGTCATGTCTTCTGCCAAAATAGCGATGTCGCGTTGTGGTGTGAGCGAAACATAGCACTTCAGAAAAATAGGTTCTCTATCTTTATGTATAAATCGAAGTGTGCTTTTTACCTGCTGGTTATCATCCAGTACAGTAAGGTAAATGTCGTTCCAAATGCGGCTGTCGTTGGGATGTATGAGTTGGGATATCTGCAATGACAAAAGTTCTTCCTCTGAGTAACCTATAATGGTTGCGAAGGTATGATTGACTCGCAGCAGTTCATTGTTTTTGTTAACAAGCAATGTGCACCAGTCATCACTACCGTCAAAGGCAGGTTGCACGGTCTCTGACTTAACTGGCGTAGCACTGGCTTTATCGGTTTCATAAAACCAGAAAACATAAGTTGTTGTGTTGATGTTTTTTACTGCTGCACGGAAAATAAGGTTGTCACCGAATACCGGCTTAAATTTATCATCACCAATATTTCGCAAAACGGTGTTTACATGGTTACCAAAAAAATCAGGCAGTAGTGATTCTTCGCCTTCATTTAGTAAGGTGTTATCTGCAGATCGAAAAGCGATTTTACCACTATCATCAGTCACATAAAAATTTCCAGGAATAACGGACAGTATGCTACGCAGGTCAGTGGGTTGTTGTGCTGCGGCATCAGCCAATTCGCAAGTAGCAAGTAATAAGTTGTCGTTAGTTTCAGGAATGGTGAGGGTTATTACTAGTGGAATGCCTTTAACGGATGTTGTTCTTTTGCCTGAAAAAGAATTGGTGGCTGCCAGTTTGATAAGTTCATTGTCATTGATTTTATCAAGAGTAAAAATTTGTTGTAATCTAATTTCTTTAAATGTTTCCAGCGATAGTAATTTACGCGCTTGGATATTAGCGTTAATCAGTTCGAAGTTACGTCTGTTAAACAACAGCAAAGCAGCGGGAGCATTTTCAAAAACCGTTTCCAGTGATTCTTCGCGGGCCATTTGTTCACGTTGTTGCCTAATTCGGTAAAGTTGAAGGCATAGGCAAAACACCATCACTACCACTACAGCAACAAACATGGTTACGGGATTAACAGCGGCTGAAGCACTGCCGGTTATAAGAATAAATTCCAACACACCCAGTACAATAACATTGTAAAGTATGAGATAAACAATATTGGTTATATGCAGGTTTGAGAACAGGATTAGGGTAAGAATTCCTAACTCATAATGCGTGTTGAAGTTATTTTTAAAAAGGAATAACGTAGTGTGAATGGTAATAATTAAGAAGAGCAATATGGCAATTTCATTGGCTAAACGTTTGGCCACGTCTGTGGTAAAAGTGAAAACAATAAAGGCAACAGGCAAAACGGCCATCCAAGCACGAGGCACAAGCAATTCTTTAGGCTCAGGTGCTGAAGAAAGCCATGGTGATAAAATATAAATTAATGCAATGAGCGAGAACACGATTCTGTAATACCATAGTTCAATGGCAGAAATGTTTTTCTGTTGACTTAAAATGTTACCGAAAAATTTTGTTGACGCCATTTAATTTTTCTACGTAAAAAGCGCCAGGTAGTTAGATGTTCCTGCGATTATTTTTTAACGAATATAAGGTAACTTCCTGTATTCGAAGAAATGCCTCGAAAGGTTACGTTATTGTGTTAATTTTTTTATTTCTTCAGATAGAAAGCCAGTAAGTTCATGGATGTAACCTGACGAAAAATCGAAACGGGCACCGGCTGTTGAGTAGATGTCGCCAATGGACTTGGTGTAGCCCAAGCTTAATGCCGCTTTGTAGTCTGCAATACATTTATCAGGATCCTGTTTGTAGTTTTTCCACACTGCCAAAGCACCTAACTGCGCCATACCGTATTCAATGTAATAGAAGGGAGAATCGAAAATATGAATTTGTTTCTGCCAAGTATTGGTTTTTACTTTTTCAAAACCTGTCCAGTCAATCACGGGGCTTGCAAAATTTTCATAGATGCGGTTCCAGTTTTCTTCGCGTTCCATGGTGCTATGTGTTGGGTTTTCATACACCCAGTGTTGAAATGCATCCACAGTGGCTATCCAAGGTAAAATTTCTATTATTCCTTTAAGATGTTCAATTTTTGCTCGCCTCAACTCTTCTGCATCGGTAATAAAGTGATGCCAGTGTTCCATCGTAATCAGTTCCATTGACATGGATGCAAGCTCAGCAACCTCTGAAGGGCAACTTTTTAGTTCGTAAAAAGGAAGCCCATGTGTAAGCACAGAATGTACGGCATGTCCGCATTCATGAACCATGGTCACCAAATCGCGCAATTGGCCGGTGTTATTCATGAAAATAAATGGTACACCGGTTTGATAAAGCGGATAATTATAGCCTCCTGGAGCCTTACCTTTCCGCGACTCCAAATCAAGACGATTTAATTTTTCCAGGTAGGTGATGCATTCCGCAAGTTGTGGGTCAATTTCATGTAGGCATTCAATGGTTTTACTTACCATTTCAGCGGCAGTGGCAAAAGGTTTAACAGGAGGTTTTCCTGATGGATCAACTACGGTATCCCAAGGCTTAAGCGAGGGGTAACCCAACTGCGTCAACCGCTGCATGTCCATTTTAGTTGTAAGTGGAACAATTTCAGAACTTATGCTGCCATGAAAATGGAAGCAATTATTTACCGTATAGTCAAAGCGGTTGAGAGCAGCAAAAGCATAATCGCGGTAATTTTTAAAACCTGCATTAAGGGCAATTTTATGCCTTAAAGTAATCAATTTGGAATAAAGTTCATCTAATTTCTCTTTATCCTGCAACCTCCGTGTGGTGATTAAGTTATAAATACCTTCACGCACAGAACGATTGGTGTGACGAAGTAATGCTGACGCCTGTTGAAGTGTAAGTTCCTGCCCATCATGCATTACAGTTTGAGATCCCGAAATCGTGCTGAATTGCTGTTGCATATCCTGCAATTCGGCAATAAGTGGTATGTTCTCTTCCCTGAATATTTCCACACGTTGCCTCACACTTCGCAGATAGTTGTTATAGGCAGTATCCTTTAATTCGGCACTGAACGTACAAGCTAAAAATTTTTGATTGAGGATGTTATCCTGGGGTGCAATTTTTGGTTCAATTTCACGAACAAAAAACGAATAATCCTCACTAATTTTTTCATTGGCTGTATCACAGCTCATCCTGATGTATCTCCAAGCAAGGTTTTCTTGTGTGGCTGATTCCAGTTCACTCCTGTCTTCCAGCCAACGTGTAAGGTCATTAAGCGAATTAATTTCCCTTTGTGCCAAATCAAGGTAATATTCCTCTAAGTTATCCCAAGTTAAAATTTCAAAATCTTTTTTGAGATAGCGGGTAATAACCTTGCCTAAGTTTTCAAAAGCTATGGACATATATAAGATGTATTAAGCTCCCGTTTCCGTTTTTTTGGTCTTCCTTTTTGGTTTTTCTTCTCCTTCAGCGGTTTCTTTTTTAGGAGCTTTAGCCCTGGTTTTTTTGGCAGGTGCTTCTTCTTTTTGTTCTACAGTAGGTGTAGGGGTTGCAGCAGCTTCTACAGCAATAGTGGTTTCTTCTTCAAATTCGTTAAAGTCAATAACGTCTTTTAAAAGATTGTACCATTTAAAAACCTTCTTTATGTCTGATGCATATACTCGTTCCTCATCATATCCCGGAAGTATTTTTTTAAACGCATTTTTTAAAGTAGCTCCGTCAGCATCTTTGTGAACCTGTGTTTCGCCATCAGACATGGCTTTCATCGTTTTAAAAATCTCAGTCAGTTTTACATCTTCTGCTGTTGTAAACATACTAATGTCGGCCAACATACTTACTTGTTGGTTGCTGGTTACTGGAAATCTTTTTTTGTCTGCCAGCGATTCTGCAATAAATCCATTGCGTGTTTGTGCTATTACTTTATACAAACCGGGCATTCCCGTAATAGCCATAATCTTCTTTAAACTCATGTGTGAAATTTTAAAAAACTCAGGCTGCTAAAGTAATTATTATTTACATGGTTTGTAGTGAAAGTTTTGAGCAGGTGTTGATGATTTTTAGCGCATTTTTTATGTTTTTTTAAGACAACGGTAATTTATTTACTTGTTTCTCTGCTGTAAGATTTTTAAGAATAATGTTGTTTTTAATCTTAAACAGGATGGCTTAGGGCGAAACAAAAAATAACAGCAACAGTATAACGAATGTGAATTTTTAATATTTCGTTATGTCGAACAAAAGAAAAAAATTATTAAGCCAGTCGCAAGGTATGCGCACCAATCTTAAGATGGCTTTGGTAATAGGGGCCGCATCATTGAGTGGTTTAGTGGCCTTGTTATTAGTGGTGTTTAATGTTAGCAAGCGCGAGGTTTTACGTGCAGCAGGAGCCATGGAATTTACCAGCGCTGAAGTCATACAGGACACCACCTCTGTGCTTCGGGGTAGCACCACCAATCCTGTAATCGCCATTTTGGTTGAAGCAAAGGGAGCATCGAATAACGTAAAACTAAATTCATTTCTCTTGTCATTTAACGGAAGCAGTAGGCCTGTTTCTAAAAATATTGAAAACATAAAATTGTTTTATACAGGTAATGATCAACATTTTAACACCTCTTCTCAGGTAAACATTACCCTGCCTACAGCATCAGAAGGCGATTTTAAGATAGAACTGAATAAGCCATTGCAGCTAGGCAAAAATTATTTTTGGTTAACAGCAGACGTAAAAGCCAATGCCCTTCCCAATGCAAAAATTGATGCGGAGTTAAGAAGTTTGGTAATAGCCTCAACACCGATACTTCCAGTGATGTCAGCCGCGGGTGGATCAAAAACCATTAGAGGAAATACGGCTTATTATTCCACCGGTAATCTTGATGCTGGTAATCCACAATCATGGAACAAAGATAGAACTGGAAGGGGCGCTGTGTTAAACGCGTTTACTGATAGTGCTGCTTGTTATTTTATTCAACCTGGACATCAAATGACGTTAAGTTCCATGCGTGAAATGCCCATCATTGCTATGGAAGAGGCTTCTAAATTGGAGGTTAATGAAAGAGTAAAGATTCAAGAATTAAATGTGATGTTTGGTGCCATTTTACAGTTTAACGCAATTGAGATTGGTGACAAATGCATCGCTCAAATGAAGGTGAATGACGGGGGCAATTTTATTTATAATGGAACCGGTATTTTTCCGGTCAGCAAACCTGTTTTTGCCAAAGGGGCAACGGCAGTATTTTACAAATATGGTAACCAAACTTTTGAGCCAGGCATTGTATGGGGCAATATTTTGGTAGATGCTAAATCAGCCCCTGCACTAAACATTGCAGAAACAATTAAAGATATCCGTGGCAATCTGGAACTTAAAAACACTGGCGGCAACCCTTGGTTTGTTAACGGGGTAAGTACCATTTCTATTAAAGGAAGTTTTATTGTTTCAGGAGGAATATTTGAAGGTGCTCATGTAAACAACAGCAAAGTAAATTTAAACATTGGCAACGACCTTATTGTAAGAGAGGGTGTGCTTAAAGATGTGGAAAATACTTACACCTCTAGTGCCCACACTATTTATAACGTGGGTGGCGATGTGATTTTTACGGGTGGTAAAATAAATATTGCTAATGCAGAAAGTGAAGGCTCTGCTTTGTTTTTATCAGGGTTGGAAAACAAATCGGTGAAGTGGTTGCAGAAAGAAAGCGCAGAAGTTATTTTGTGTAACGTTACTATTAAATCGGAAAAGGAAGTGTTTCTTAAAGGGGAGAAATTTGGGAATATCACCAAAGGAAAAACTTTGCTGGTGGAACGCAATGCCAAATTATGGTGCGGAACAGGAACGGTACATGGAGACGGAAAGTTTGTCTTATCGGATCAGGCTACCTTAGGCGTAGGCCATGTAAAAGGAATAAATTCAATGCAAAACGATGGCAATATTTTAACCACAGAGCGTGTGTTTAATTCAGGTGCAAACTATGTGTATTACACCGCCACCACACCTCAATTAACAGGCGTTTTTACTACCCTTCCTAAAGAGGGAAGCGTCAGAAACCTCATTGTTAAAAAAGATGCTCCGGGGCAGTCAGTGGTGCTATCATCCAATTTTTTTGTAACCGAGCAGGTAAAAATAGGAATGGGTGAATTGAATAAAGGTAGGTACTCTCTAAAACTAGCGGATGTAACGGAGACTTCGAGTGGAAAAATGCACTAAATATTCTTAATTTGCTTTTTAATTGAAATTTTTTTCTTGATGCGGCACATGATTTGATCATAGGCTGCAAAAAATGTTCTTTATTTTGTTGTGTTTATTTGTATGAATGTTTTTACTTTGCAACCGCAAACAAACTAAAAACGTTATTTTTTTAAATTAAAAAAGATACAATATGATAAAGAATTGGAAAAAAGCTTTGGCCGCTGTTGCATTAGTGGCAATGGCGAGTATCACACAAGTAAACGCACAAGATGGCGAACCACCTTTTGTAAAGGGGTCTAAATCAATCGGCATATCTATGGGATTTGGTGTTGATTATGGTTACTCTACTTACTATGGAGGAAGCTACACAAATTCACCTGCATTCGCATTTACTTATGATCAAGGTTTTTTCGAGAATGTAGGACCAGGAACAATCGGAATTGGAGGTGTGGTTGGATTTAAGTCTTCAAAATATAAATATGCGGGGTACAAAAGCACTTACACAAATTACATCATTGGTGTTCGTGGAACCTACCACCTTACTTTGTTGGCTGAAAAAAACAATAAGTTTGATCCTTATGCAGGTGTTACCATTGGCTTAAGGTTCTTTAACTATAAAGACAATGATCCTTATGATAATGATATTTACGATTATCGTTCTGTATATCCTATCGCTGGTGCATTTGTGGGTGCGAAGTATAACTTTACCCCTGCATTTGGTGCTTTTGGTGAATTAGGATATGATATTTCCTTTTTAAGGTTAGGAGTCAATTTTAATTTTTAACTTGTAGAAAATTGAAAAAAGCCGCACGTGCATTTTGCATGTGCGGCTTTTTTATTGTTTTTTATTTTGCTGAAGATGGGATACCAATAATCTATCTCCTCTCTATTTGGAGGTAACAGGGTTAAAAATGAAGATTGTGCGCTATCAACAAAAGACGAGAATAAAATCCGTTAACCTTTGGTGAAACATGGATGTGAAGCCATTGTGCCATCAACCACGAGCTACCTCAACAAAGTAACATCCCCGCTGTAATCATGGACTTTTCCGGGAAGCGTAGTAATGCGTAGCGTGTAAAAATAAACACCTTGAGGTGCTGGATTGCCATTGC
>JAYTNW010000116.1:0-2069 GCA_043748115.1 Bacteroidota bacterium
CTTGTTCATCATTTGGAATTTGGCGATCATCACGCCTATTGTTCAAAAGATTTAGCTCTTATTCGTGATAAATTTAATACTTTAGCGCATCCAAATAAAATTATAGTATTTACAGAAAAAGACGCTGTTAAACTCAGCGATAAAAAATTGTCTTCCTTTTTAAAAGACCTGCCTGTTTTTTATCTTCCTGTTGCCGTTTTATTTGAACCTGTTGAAGAAAAACTATTTAAGAAACTGATATATGAGTATGTTGGAAAAAATTAAATCCACTGCAGATTACATTCGCAACGCTGCCAATTTTCAGCCGCAGGTGGGCATTATTTTAGGCTCAGGACTTGGTGGCCTGGTAAAAGAAATTGAAACCGTAAAAGAACTTAATTATGCCGATATCCCCGGCTTTCCTGTTTCAACCGTAAAAGGACACGGCAGCAAACTTATTTTTGGTAAGCTGAACGGTGTTAACGTTGTGGCCATGCAAGGCCGCTTTCATTTTTACGAAGGTTATTCAATGGATGAAGTGGTGTTGCCCGTTCGTGTGATGAAATTTTTAGGGATTGACAAACTGATCCTTTCCAATGCCAGTGGAGGCGTTAACCCCAAATACAAAGTGGGCGACTTGATGATTTTAGACGACCACATTAATCTGATGGGCACCAATCCACTAATAGGAAAAAATGAAGATGAGTTAGGGCCAAGGTTTCCTGACATGGGTGAACCTTACGATAAAAAGTTGATTGAAAAAGCCTTATCCATTGCAAAAAAACATAACTACACTTGCCACACCGGAATATATGCTGCCGTAACAGGCCCCACTTTTGAAACAAGGGCTGAGTACAAATACATTAAATTTATTGGTGCAGATTGTGTAGGAATGTCAACGGTACCAGAAAATATTATTGCTCGCCACATGGATATGCCAGTGTTTGCTATTTCAATTATCACCGACTTAGGCGGAAGTGATGAGCCGGAGTTTATTACACATGAAGAGGTGCTTAAAGTGGCCAATGCCGCTGAACAAAAAATGACAGTCATCATTAAGGAATTAATTAAAGAATAAGAATAAATTTTTACATGAAAAAAGCTATTACGAAACAATCTCTAAGAAAAATTTACTTTACTTTTTCGCTGGTAATAACCACCATCTGTTTAAGTTATGGCCAGTTTTGGCAACAGGTGGGAACAGGAGTAAGTAACAATGTTTATGCGTTTGCCAAAGACACGCCAAACAATGTATTATACGCAGGTGGACGTTTTAACGATGCCAGCGGTGTACAAGCATTTCGCGTGGCGAGATGGGACGGCACTAGTTGGACCGCTGTGGGTGACGGGTTTGATAGTGATGTAAACTCGCTTTACGTTTCTCCAAATGGAACTTTATATGCCGGTGGTGCTTTTGCAGCATCAGGTTTAACTCCCATGAACAAAATTGCACGGTGGAATGGCACAACTTGGGTATCGCTTGGTAGCGGTTGCGATGCTCCTGTACTCGCCATTACGGGAGATGCCTTAGGCAACATTTATGCCGGTGGTAGTTTTAATACTGCCGGTGGAGTGAGCGCACAATGCATTGCCAAATGGAATGGTACAGCCTGGTCGGCATTAGGTGCAGGCCTTGGCGTGTCGGGCAATTATGTAGAGGCGTTAACTTTTTTTCAAGGTAACCTTTATGCGGGAGGACAATACGCATCTTCCGGTGCAACTGCGCTTAATAGTGTAGCCCGCTGGGATGGCACACAATGGAACAGCCTTAACGGTGGATTGGCCGGACTAACAGTGCGTGCCTCTGCATTTAAAGAAGTGAATAATGAATTAATAGTTGGTGGAACATTTACTGCTGCCGGAAGTGTTTCGGCTAACAGCTTGGCTAAATGGAATGGCACCACTTGGACTGCCTATCCCGGTGGCATAACCGGAGGTCAGGCCAAGATCAAATCCCTCGGATACCTTTTTAACACCCTTTATGTTGGAGGTAATTTTTCTAACGCAGGAGCCATTACAGCAGTAGATATTGCTGCATATGACGGAACCAACTGGTCAAGCCTTGGCGCAGGAATAAACGGACAGGTTGA
>JAYTNW010000117.1:0-2416 GCA_043748115.1 Bacteroidota bacterium
AAAAAAACCACAATCAAGTAAAATATTTTTGCCTGACTTTGTGGTGATTAAATGCTTGCTTCCAGTTACGTTGCGGGCTGCTCCTAAAAAAGTGATCTGCATATTAAAAATTTTAGCAATCAAATGTAGCGCATTAATCATTAATAACCCATTTAACAATTTGATAATAAATTGTTAATGTGGATAAGGCTCTTTACATTTGCCGCTCCTAAAATCTTATCTTTTTACCATTATGTCCATTCTCCAGTATTTAATCCCAAGGGATAAAAAATTCTTTCCATTGTTCGATCAGGCTGCTAGTAACCTTCAAGAGGCAGGGCAGGTGATGTATAAATTAGTTACGTGTACCTCTAGAGAAGAACGTAAAACCTACATCCGCGAAATAGAAAAGTTAGAACATAAAGGTGATGATATCACCCATGAGATTTTTCAGGAGCTGAGCCGTAATTTTATTACTCCTTTTGACAGGGAAGATATTCACCGATTGGTAAGCGCAATTGATGATATCCTGGATTATATCCATGGGTCTTCAAAACGAATGGACTTGTATAAAGTGGAAGAGTGTACCTCTGATATGATTAAGCTTTCGGAGTTGCTGCAAACGCAAACCGAAGAGTTGAGACGTGTGATATTTGAGTTGAAAAACAAAAAGAACATGCGAAATATAACAGAGTCGCTGGTGCTTATTAACAGCATAGAAAATCATGCTGATGATATTTTTGACAATGCAGTAGCACGCCTTTTTGAAACAGAAACCGATGCCGTTGTGATTATAAAGACAAAGGAAATATTGTCTGCATTGGAAACCGCTACAGATATGTGTGAAGATGCGGCCAACGTAATTGATTCCATTATAGTTAAAATGGCGTAAAAAATTATGAATGATTTTTTGATTGCCGTTATTATTTTGGCATTGGTATTTGATTTTATCAATGGGTTTCATGACGCAGCTAATTCCATTGCTACCGTTGTTTCCACCAAGGTGCTTAGTCCGCTGGCTGCAGTTATTTGGGCGGCCGCGTTTAATTTTATTGCCTATTGGCTTTTTGAACTAAAAGTGGCCGATACGGTTTCCAAAACTGTGCGTCCTGAAAATATTACGCTTTCTGTAGTTGCAGCTGGATTAGTAGCTGCTATTATTTGGAACTTGCTTACTTGGTGGTGGGGAATTCCGAGCAGTTCCTCACACACCTTAATAGGAGGCTTTGCCGGAGCCGGAATTGCACATGCAGGAACATTGCATGCCATTCAATTCGATAAAGTAATGCCTACGGTTTATTTTATCGTACTGGCACCAATCATTGGCTTGCTGATGTCTTATATTATTTCAGTAATAGCACTTCACATTGTTAAGCGAAACAGTCCTTCTAAAATTGATAAAACGTTCCGAAAACTCCAGCTGCTGTCATCGGCAGCTTACAGTTTGGGGCATGGGGGAAATGATGCCCAAAAAGTGATTGGTATTATTGGTGCTGCCATGCTATCACACGGTCTTATTGCTGACATTAAACATATTCCAGAGTGGGTGCCGCTTGCTTGCTACACGGCCATTGCATTAGGTACAATGTTTGGAGGCTGGCGAATTGTTAAAACCATGGGGCAACGTGTTACCAAACTTACCCCTTTTGAAGGCTTTGCAGCAGAAACAGCAGGAGCAATTACCCTTTTTGGTACACAGCACTTTAAAATACCTGTAAGCACAACACATACGATTACTGGTTCCATCGTTGGCGTTGGACTTACTAAGAGGATTTCCGCAGTACGCTGGGGCGTCACACTTCAACTTATTTGGGCTTGGGTACTCACCATTCCAGTATCTGCTCTACTGGCTGCCTTGGTATTCTATACCTTCGAGGCTTTTTTTAAATAGCCCTGCTTCTTTAAAATGTTAAAAACTCATTGCTATGCTGATGCAAAGAAGGGTTTGTTTTTCAATAAAAAAATTATCTTTGCAGCCTTTAAAATAAATAGCTGAAGTAATGACTGATAAAAAAGAATCTGGCTTTGATGTAGAAGAAACCTTAGACAGGGCAGAAGGATACTTGCAGGAAAACAAAAAAAGTTTAACCATCATTGGTGTTGTGGCCATCGTTTTATTAGGTGGTTACTTTGCCTACAACCAATTTATCGTGAAACCTCAACAGGCAAGCGCTGAAAAGGAGATGTTCATGGCTGAATATTATTTTAAAAACGACTCCTTAGACAAAGCCATAAAAGGTGATGGGAATTTTCCCGGTTTTGAAGGTATTATTGCTGACTATGGCTCTTCGAAGTCAGCTAATTTGGCTCACTATTATTTAGGTGTTTGCTATTTACGCAAAGGCATGTTCGATCAGGCAATTGAAACTCTTTCTAAATATGATGCTGAAGATGACATTACTGGAGCTATTGCTTTGGGTTGTATTGGCGATGCATA
>JAYTNW010000118.1:0-2398 GCA_043748115.1 Bacteroidota bacterium
TGCGGATAAAAGGAGTATAGTGAGAAACGCGTAAACCATACATAGCTAAAGGGGGTTGCTAAAGGTAGGCAAGTTTTTATAACTGTAAATAACTCAAACCCCTAACTGCTTCAAAAAATATAAAAGAAAGTAGTGCTATAGTCTCTTAAAACAACTGGCACCTGTGATCAAAGAAAGTGACTTGAACTTTCGGCCACATGAAAATGTAATGCTAAAAACATTTTTAAAAAATCCAAATACTTAAAGATTTGCAACTCGTTTTAATAATTAAAAAAACTGAAACACATAATCGGTGTGTGTTTCAGTAGTTTTTTATCCTGCAGTTTTTTTATTGTATCACACCCAGCTTTTTTCCCACTTTAACAAAAGCAGTAATGGCTGTATCAATATGGTGCTTTTCATGCCCGGCAGAAAGCTGAACCCGGATGCGCGCATTGCCTTTGGCAACCACCGGAAAAAAGAAACCGGTAACGTAAATACCTTCTTCCAGTAATTGCGTTGCAAAATCCTGTGCCAACTTTGCCTCGTATAACATGATAGGCACAATAGGATGTTCTCCCGGTTTAATATCAAAACCGGCTTCCGTAATTTTCTTGCGGAAGTATTGTGTGTTGTCCCAAAGTTTATCGCGCAATGTGGTTGTTTCGCTTAACATGTCCAACACTGCAATGGATGCACCTACTATGGAAGGGGCTAAAGAATTTGAAAATAAATAAGGCCGTGAACGCTGGCGAAGAATTTCAATGACTTCTTTTTTCCCGGAAGTAAATCCACCCATGGCTCCACCTAAAGCTTTTCCTAAGGTGCCGGTAATAATATCTACACGTCCCATTACATTGTGGTACTCATGAGTGCCGCGTCCGGTTTTTCCCATAAAGCCTGATGCATGGCATTCATCTATCATTACTATAGCTTTATATTTATCAGCAAGATCACAGATTTTATCTAACTGTGCAATGGTTCCATCCATGCTGAATACACCATCCGTAACAATCATGCGATGACGTTTGCCTTGAGAGGCTTTCAGTTTTTCCTCCAGGTCGTTCAAATCATTGTGTTTATAACGATGACGCTCTGCTTTGCATAAGCGGATCCCATCAATAATAGAAGCATGATTTAATTCATCAGATATCAATGCATCCTGCTCATTCAGCAAAGGTTCAAACACTCCACCATTAGCATCAAAAGCAGCTGCATATAATATAGTGTCTTCAGTACCCAGGAACTTTGCGATCTTTTCTTCTAATTGTTTATGGATGTCTTGTGTACCACATATAAAACGCACAGACGACATGCCGTATCCATGTGTATCAATTGCTTTATGTGCCGCTTCAATAACTTTGGGATGCGATGACAATCCCAGGTAATTATTTGCACAAAAATTTATGACTTGTTTTCCATTAGCCTTGATGTCGGCAGCTTGTGGAGTTGTTATAACTCTTTCCTGCTTATATAATCCTGCTTCTTTTATTTCAGAAATCTCCTGTTGTAATACAGGCTTTAGCGTATCGTACATTGTATTGATTTTGCTGCAAAGTAAGCAAGATGTTTTTGATTTGAAAAGAGGGTTTTAAAGCTATACTAATTAATGAAAAATTTGTTACGGCTGCTATTTGGCAATAGCAACTCCTTTTCCTCTGCGCCTCAGTGCGCTCTGCGTGAAACTTAACGCGTTTATTTCACGCAGAGGTTGCAGAGGTACAGAGGGTGCTGAGGTGTTTTTAAATCTGTGGCTGATTAGGGTATCTCACAAGATGTATCTTTTTAATTTCATCCAATAACATTTTGCGTAACTCTTGCACGTTTTCTTTTTGCAATGCAGATATAAAAATACACGGACTGTTCTCTTTTGCCATCCAGGAGTTTTTCAAATCATTCAGCGAAAAATTTTCTTTGGTGATGGGTGTTAAATCATCATCATCTTTCTGCACGTAGGAATAAGCATCTATTTTATTAAACACTAACAATGTCGGCTTTTCTGCTGCGCCCAATTCAACCAGCATTTGGTTCACCACATTAATGTGCTCTTCAAAATTTTTGTGCGAGATGTCCACCACATGTACTAACACATCTGCCTCGCGCACCTCATCTAATGTTGATTTAAAAGACTCCACCAAGTTATGAGGCAGCTTGCGAATGAAACCAACGGTGTCACTTAGCAAAAATGGAATATTTTCAAGTACCACTTTGCGTACGGTTGTATCCAGCGTGGCGAATAATTTATTTTCTGCAAACACATCGCTTTTACTCAGCATGTTCATGATGGTTGACTTTCCAACATTGGTGTAACCCACCAATGCAACACGCACCACATTTCCTCGCGACTTGCGCTGATTAAAACTTTGCTTGTCTATTTCTTTCAGCTTCTCTTTAAGCTTTGAAAGCTTATCACGCACTA
>JAYTNW010000119.1:0-2005 GCA_043748115.1 Bacteroidota bacterium
TTTCATTGAACGTATGCAATTCTGTTGTTACCGGGTATCGGTTGGGCGGTGGTGTGTTAATCACAGAAAGATCGCGTGCGCCCATCAGCGAAAATTGCAGCGTGCGCGGTATAGGCGTTGCAGTTAAAGTAAGCGTGTCCACGTTTACCCTCATTGACTTTATTTTTTCCTTACTGGCCACCCCAAATTTTTGCTCCTCATCAACAATCAGCAATCCAAGGTTTTTAAATTTAACATCCTTGCTTAAAAGGCGGTGTGTACCAATAATAATATCAATCTTACCTTCTTCGAGTTGACGTAGTGTTTCATTTTGCTGTTGCGATGTTTTAAACCTATTGATATAATCCAGCTTGCATGGAAATTCCTTTAACCTTTCTGATAACGTGCGGTAATGCTGCATGGCAAGAATGGTGGTGGGCACCAAAATGGCTACCTGCTTACTGTCATTTACGGCTTTAAAGGCTGCCCTAATTGCTATTTCTGTTTTGCCAAAACCTACATCACCGCAAATAAGCCGGTCCATTGGCGATGAGCTTTCCATATCCTTCTTTACATCACGCGTGGCCTTCAATTGGTCAGGCGTGTCCTCGTAAATAAAGGAAGCTTCCAATTCGTTTTGGAGATAGTTATCTTCTGAATAAGCAAACCCTTTTTGTGTTTTGCGCTTGGCGTAAAGGTTAATGAGGTCGCGTGCAATGTCTTTAACCTTTTTCTTGGTTTTCGATTTTAAAGACGACCATGCCGTACTTCCCAATTTATTTAATGCAGGCGCAGTGCCTTCTTTACCCGTGTAGCGTGCAATGCGGTGAAGGCTGTGAATGCTTACGTACAATATATCATTGTCCTTATACACCAATCGGATGGCTTCTTGCTGCTTTCCGTTTACATTCAATTTTTCTAATCCACCAAATCGCCCGACACCATGGTCAATGTGGGTCACAAAATCACCGGGTTTTAGGCTGTAAAGTTCTTTAATAGAAATTGCATCGTTACGGCTAAAGTTTTTACGTAGTTTAAACCTATGGTAACGGTCAAACACTTGATGATCGGTGTAAATGGCTACTCGAAGGTCCTCATCTACAAATCCACGTTGCAACGAAATATACACCGGAGAAAATTCAATTTCATCGCGCTGTATAGATTTTTTAAAGCTGAGATCCTCAAAAATAGCGTAGATGCGCTCCACCTGCTTGGCTGAATCAGAAAAAATATAGGACTGCGTTTTTTTGCCGGAATTCTGTTTTAGATTTTCTGCTAATAAATTAAAGTTTTTATTAAAAGAAGGTTGTGGCTTTTGTTTGAACAGATAGGGTTTAGCATCACTGTAAAAGCTCTTTGTTCCCACTTCCACATTAACATACTGCCCTATTTGCGAAGTAATGGCTTCAAAGGTGTTTAACACCACTTCCGGATCATCACCCAATTCCATTTCTGCATCGCCATCAGTAACGGTGTTGTTCTTTAACAGTGCCAAATTGTCTTCCAGGTATTGCAATGAATAGCCTAGGTCACGCGTCCACACTAAAGTTTTTTCGGGAATGAATGTAAAAAATGGTTCTGTATTATGTTTACTCAGCTCATTCTGAATATTGGGGATGATGGTCACAAAATGCAAATTTTTTTCCGACAATTGTGTTATGGGATCAAAAGAACGGATGGATTCAATTTTATCTCCGTTAAACTCCAACCTATAAGGCAACTCATATGCGAAGGAGTACACATCCACTATTCCGCCACGAATGGAAAACTGTCCCGGCTCAAACACAAAATCGGTTCGCGTAAAATGATTGTCTTGTAAAAAATCAGCTATAAACTCAATGGATAATGCGTCACCAACACGGGCTTCAATGGTATTTTTTTCGAGAGCAGATTTGGTTACTACATTTTCAGCTATGGCTTCTGCATAGGTCACAATCAAAAAACTATGTGGGTGTTTGTTAATGTAACTTAACACCTCCGCCCTCATTTGTATTGCTGCATTATCAGGCGCATTGAGCTTAAACGG